>JAIWNU010000079.1 GCA_020216655.1 Treponema sp.
GGGCAGTTACTCCGTATCCACCGGCATGCTTCGATAAAGTCCACCGCATACCGGTCATGTTCGGGTATGCCTGTTGCAATTGAAAGCACGTTGGGATCAAAAATAATATCCTCGCCCCTCATGCCATCCTGGGTTAATAGCTTAAAAGAACGGCCTGCAACTTCGATTTTCCGTTCATACGTATCGGCCTGACCCCGTTCATCAAAGAGCATAACCACCACCGCGGCACCCATCCGGCGGGCAATGCGGCTGCGGCGCAAAAATTCTGCTTCTCCTTCCTTAAGACTGATAGAATTAACGATCCCCTTTCCCTGGAGGCACTTGAGCCCCGCCTCTATGGCCTCCCAGCGGGAACTGTCCACCATGACGGGGAGCCGGGCAATTTCGGGGTCTGCTAGGGCAAGGTTTAAAAACTTTCGCATTGCCTGCGGAGCATCCAGCAGGGCATCATCCATACAGACATCGATGATGGAGGCTCCCGCTTCCACCATTTCCCGGGCAACGCTAAGGGCTTCGTCGTACCGGTCTTCTTTAATGAGCCTGAGGAATTTCCGGCTCCCCGCCACGTTGGTCCGTTCTCCCACATCAAAAAAACCGATAGCGGGATCTACGATGAGTGGTTCGAGTCCCGCAAGCACAGTTTTCGGCGGTATAACCGGTATGGCCCGGGGCCGGTAATTGGCCGCGAGGCGGGCAATCTCCGCGATATGGGCAGGGGTGGAACCGCAACAGCCCCCCACAATGTTCACAAGGCCATTTTTAAGAAAACCTTGAATGTTGACAGCCATAGTCTGGGCCGATTCATCATACTGGCCAAAGCGGTTGGGGAGCCCCGCGTTGGGATGGGCGCTTACAAAACAGGGGGCGATTTCGGCCAGGGCAGCCACATGGGGGTAGAGCCGTTCCGCCCCGAGGGAACAGTTTAGACCGATAGACCAGGGATTGGCATGCAGCACCGAAACACAGAAGGCTTCCACAGTTTGGCCTGAAAGGGTGCGGCCTGCGGCATCCACAATGGTTCCGGAAATCATTATAGGTACATCATACTTTCCGGCTGCCGCACCGGCGGGATCCGCCGCCTCTCGTTCCGCAAGCAGCTTTTGGATTGCTGAAATGGCAGCCTTGGCGTTCAGGGTGTCAAAAATAGTTTCAATCATAAGGATGTCGGCGCCGCCGTCTAAAAGGCCCCGGGCATTGTCGTAATAGGCCGCCTCAAGTTCATCCCAGCTAACCGAACGGGCCCCCGGATCGTTGACGTCGGGTGAAATGCTTGCGGTTTTGCTTGTAGGCCCCAGAATACCCGCCACAAAGCGGGGTTTTTCTGCGGTGCTGTACAAATCCGCCGATTCCCGGGCAACCCGTGCTGCGGCTAAACTTATCTCATAGGCCCGGTCTGCCAGGTCATAGTCTTCAAGGGATATAGCATTAGCATTAAACGAGTTAGTTTCGATGATGTCCGCACCGGAGCGCAGATAGGCCTGATGTATCGACGCAATAACACCTGGACGGGTAATACTGAGTATATCATTACACCCTGCAAGAGGTTTTCCATGGGAAGCAAAAGCAGTGCCCCAGAAATCAGATTCAGTGAGGCCGAACTTCTGTATCATGGTACCCATGGCACCATCCAGAAGCAGTATCCGTTCCGCCGCAAGGGCGTTTAATCGTTCGCGAACAGTCATGCACCTATTGTACTGAAAAGACTGCTCTGTAAAAAGATAAGAAAAGACGTTTCAAACCACAGGCAGTTTTAAATTTAACCCAGTACTTATTGACGTTACCAGGCCTTTTTGTCACCATGGGAACATTATGAAATCCATATGGACCGAACAATTCATCGTAAGAAGCTGGGATGTGGACCGGAACAACCGGCTGAGTCCTGCATCTCTTTTTAATTTTTTTCAGGAAGTTGCAGGAAACCACGCAACCGAGCTCGGTGTTGGCAAAGACGCACTGCTCCGAGGTAATCAGGCCTGGGTTCTTTCCCGTATGACGGCGCTCATGTATCGCCGCCCCGGTTGGCAGGAAATGATAACGGTCCGGACCTGGCCCCGGGGGACCGAAAAGCTCTTTGCAATCCGGGATTACGATATTATCGATGGTTTTGGAGCTACTATCGCCCAGGGCCGCAGCGCCTGGCTTTTGGTGGATCTTGAAAAACTCCGTCCCCTCCGTCCCCAAGCCCTGACAGAAAAACTGCCGACCAATACGGACATGCCGGCTATCAGCGACGGAGCCGGCGCACTTTCCGCCCGAACTCAGCTAGAGCCCGCGGGGAGCCGCCGGTCTGCCTATTCGGACATCGACTACAACGGTCATGTGAACAACGCCCGATACATCCAATGGATACAGGATATGCTTGATGAACGTGTTCTGGAAGAAACAAACCGTTTCAGGCTCGACATAAACTATCTTGCAGAAATTCGGCCCCAGGAGACAATTTCGCTCTGGTTAGATTCTGCAGGTGAACTTGACCAAACAGCTAACGAAACAAGCTTCTTTGCACCCTTTGAAGTAACAGAATGCTGGGCCTTTGAGGGTAAACATACCGACTCTGAACAAAGCGCCTTCCGGGCGGAACTGCGCTGCGGAGCATAACACTACATACGGAGTATGATCGATGAACATATCCCTCGAACTAGTCCCCCGGGACGAAGCATCCATCAAAGCTGGGCTCTCTGCTGTTTCTCGTTTTTCAGACATTTCCTATATCAACATTCCGGACCTGCTCCGCTTTCCGATCCGGTCCTGGGAAGCCTGCGCATTTATTCCCCAGCAGTACCGAAGCATCCCCCACCTGCGGGCCATCGACTTTAGCATGGAAGAACCCTTTCCCCTCTCCTCCTATTTTAGAGAGCACCATATTGATACGGTTCTGGTGGTCGCGGGAGACCCGCCCCAGGATATGAAACATCGGGTTTATCCCACCCACACAACGGATTTCATCAAAAAATTAAAAAAAGAACTCCCGCATTTAACCGTTTATGCAGCCTTTGATCCTTACCGGTCCAACATCCGCTATGAACTGGACTACCTTAAGGCAAAGGAGGACAGCGGGGCCGACGGATTCATGAGCCAGCCTTTTTTTGATGTACGGCTCCTAGAAATTTATGCCGAATACCTGGAAGGCCGCCGCGTTTTCTGGGGCGTGTCACCAGTGCTTTCGGAAAAAAGCCGCAACTACTGGGAAGCCCGGAACCGGGCAATCTTTCCCCGGTCCTTCCGGCCCGACCTGCACTGGAACATCAGTTTTGGCCGGCAGGTTCTCCAATTCTGTAAAACACACCGGTTCGACCTCTATCTCATGCCCATTAAGGTCGACTTGGAAACCTATCTCGAGGGCCTCTTTAGCTAGCCCTGACCTAAAGCGCCCCCACACCATTCAGCCAGGGCCTGCCGGAGCTCTTGCCGGTCTATGCCCCAGTTCCGGCCAAAACGGCCCAAGAGATGCTTGGATAGTTCCATAAAGGCTCCAAAGGCATCGGCAGATTCGGGAAGCAAGAGAGGCACAAGATCATCAAAATGACCCCGGTTTACCACAAGTTCCCAGAACCGGGCAAAATTTTTAATAGCATCGAGCTCTGCCCGGGACATGGTGCCCGTTTCCAGAACTTCATAGGGGGGCCATGTATCGTAGACCATGGCAAAGGGTTCATCATGCCGGGCTATGGGAGCGCCGGGGAGTTTTTTAAGGATTCCCAGCTGAATTTCCGTAGGCCGCGCAGCCCAAAGCAGGTTAAAGCTCCGCGCAAAACTTTCCATAGTTTCGCCAGGGAGCCCCGCAATGAGATCCGCATGAACTATAGCATTGGTCTTCTCCCTTAAAAAACGCAGAGCTTCCCGTTCCTTTTCGGGATTGCTGGGCCTTCCAATAGTTTTTGCGACCTCGGCCGTAAAAGTTTGGATTCCTACCTCAAGCCGTAGCGTTCCCGGAGGGAACTGCATGAGCAGCTTCCGTACACTGTCGGAGAACCGGGATGGCACCATTTCGAAATGCACATAGGCAGGGGGCTTAATCCGTTCAAGAAAAAAATGAAGGATCTTTTCGGCCCGCTCAGTATCAAGGTTAAAAGTCCGGTCTAAAAATTTAAAAGACCGAGCCCCCCGGGATAAGAGGTAGTCCATATCCAGAAGAAATTGTTCCAGCGGAATAGTGCGGACCCTCCGGTCCAGGGAACTGAGGCAAAACTCACATCCGAAGGGACAGCCCCGGGATGCTTCTACATAGATAAGCTTTCGGGCAATATCTTCGTAGCTATAGAGGTGATAAGCGCTTTTTATCTCTTCTAAAGACACGGGCCTTGCGTAAATCCATTTGCCCCGGGTAGACCCAAATGGTTCAAGGGACTGTAAACTTTTCCCCCATAGAAGATGCTCGCACAGCACACGAAAAACCTCTTCTCCTTCGCCCCGGACCACCCAGTCGGCCTTTTGTATGAGGGGAGCCGATTCAGATAGGTAGGAAACTTCAGGCCCCCCAAGGACAATAATGGGCTTTGAGCAGGTGCCGCTGTCCGATTCTGTTTTGGAAGTTGCCTGCCAATTTGTCTCCAGGGCATTCAGCAATGCCAGGGTAGCCTCATGATTCCAGATAGATACGGAAAAAGCGAGTATCCGCGGTGCTTCTGCTAAAATTGCAGAGACCTTCTCTTCAAGGGGCTGGCGCAGGGCAAACTCAAGTATACAGCTTTTTCCCGCCAATTCGCCGAGGTTAGCCTGCAACAGGCGCAGGGCCAGCGAGGGATGTATCCATTTCGCGTTAATGGTAGCAAGGACTATATCGGCCATGGAAAAGCCTTATCGGGGAAAACTCGTTGCACCAAAGAGATTCAAGGTACCGGTTCGCCATTCGTCGTAGGCTTCTAAGACCAGCTTTTCTACATCAAGCCAGGAGTCGGCCCGGGGACCCGGCAGATTGCGGTTTGTCGAATTGGTAAACACAATGGTGCGGCACCCCTGTTCCCGCAGGCGCTCCACATTGGCAGGGGAATCATCAATATATACATGGGCCCCAACGGCACCCTTATCCTTCATAAAACAGAGGTCCCAATAGGGGATATCATGAGCATCGAGCCATTCCACCGTTTGGGTTATAGAGGTTTTATGGAAATACTTTAGAAAAAGCCGGTGGGTTATAATACGGATCCGTATACCCCGGGTAGAAAGCTTTCGTAAGGTCGCCGGAGCATCCTTGATGGGCTTCATAGCCTTGAACAGGTCCCGCTGGGTAACGGCAAAGCGGTGGAGCCGGTCATAGCCGCCGTATTCGTCGATGCCCCACTCATGGAGTCCAAAGGAAACATCTTTTTTAAGGCTCTCCACGGGCCGGTCAAGCCATTCGGCAGCTATTTCCCGCATGGCCCCATAAAAGTCTCCCACCACACCGTCCAGGTCAACCCCAAGTATAAAACTGCTTTCATCCATGGTGCTGGTCCTTTTCCATGGCAGCAATCATTTCAGCCTCTTCTTCGAGCTTTTTCCGGTCCAGGTATTCCTTTTGCTTGAGCATCACCGCCGGAACCCCATAGGCCTCTTCCAGCTTAGCTGGAGTAAGCAACTCTGCAGGGCTCCCCATATCGATGCTGCGGTCTTTCTTAAAAAGCAGGACCGTTTCAGCATATTTTTTGGTGAGGTCAAGCTCATGAAGGGATACATAAATGGTAATCCCTGTCTTTTTTTGGTAGGACCTAAAGAAATCCAGGGCCGCTTCTTTTTGCCTGTCCTCCATGGCGAATACCGGTTCATCCATAAAAAGGGACCGGCAACCGTAGAGGGCAGAAAAAGCAAGAAGGGTTCTTTGCATTTCTCCCTTAGAAAGCCGGGCCAGGGGCCGATTCTGCAAACCGGTAAGTTCAAAAACCTTAAGAACCTCTCGGTAAAAATCTTCTCCCTTCAGGGCATGAAAACCGCCGGTATATACCTGCTCTAAAATTGCACCCAGGGGCTCTTCGGTTTCGAATTCCATATTTTGATAGATAAAGGACGCATAGGCATTCCGCTCGTCCTCGCTGGAAAAAAGCCGCGTATCCCGGCCAAGCAGGGTAATGGTTCCCTCCTGGGGGATGAGCCTGCCCGCAGCGAGAAGCATTAAAGTGGACTTACCTGCCCCATTAGGCCCCACAAGGCTGACAAAACCTCCAGGCAAGGCAGCCGAAAAATGAGAAAAAATTGCCGTTTCCGATTCAGGATACTGAAAACTCACCTGGTGAAATACAGAAAATCCTTCACTCATAAGCTTATTCTAGCATGAAGGGAAATAATATCCTATACTTAAAAGGAGGAGACCTTATTTAATGCGTCATTCATCCCGGTTCATCTTATGGACTCTTTTAGTTATATTACTTTCTGGCTGCGCAAGACCAGCAATTAAAGTGGGACTGATGACCAAATTGGACGCCGGATCAATTATCGGTACCAGTGAGATTGCGGCGGTAAAGGAATTTGAACGGCTCCATCCCCACAGCCAAATTCAGGTTATGCCCTTTGATGACGGCTGGGATCCGGTCCGAACCAAACAGGCTTATGCAGAAATTCAAGGGAACGATATACGATACATTATTACAAGTCATACCTCTACCTGCGCGAATGAAATTGCCAACGATATTAATATAGATAAACGACTCACCATTATAACCGGTGCGACAACCACTCGGCTGAGCGGCAAGGATGATTACATTCTGCGGGTTATTCCTGACGTTATACGTGAACAAAACATTATTGCTCAAAAAATTGGAAGCCTCAATCCGCAAAAATTGCTCATCATTAGAGATCTTTCAAATTCAGGCTATACTATTCCTGCTCAAGAAGCCTTTCTTGCTGAACTCAACAACATCGCACCAAATATTAAGGTGAACACTGTTGATATCGATGCAAATAAACTCGAAATACATTCTCTAGATCAAGTTCTTTCATTCTTCAATTTTAGCGTACTTTATCTTCTTATTGGGGGCTACAAAAATATAGCCGGTAACATTGCTCAGTATGCTCATCAGTTTCAAAACGGAGCAACAATTGTTTTCACCCCCTGGATGAACAACAAGGAGCTCGTGAACACCGCTGGTCCTGCAATTGGTCATTCCATCCTGCCATCACTTTTTCCTTCACGAAAAACAGATAAGGCAATCGATGACTATATGACAAGTATAGAAACAAATTTTCATTTAAGTCCTACCATTATTAGTCTTAAGGTGTACCAAGCCCTCGAAATACTGGATATGGCTTTTAATGCGGGAGCTACAACACCAGAAAAAACCAAACAATGGGTCCTAACTCAGAAATCAATAGCAACACGGGTAGGGAAGATAACTTTTGATGCCTTTGGCGATACTTCCGAATCCTATCATTTCATAAACGATATTGCCGGAGAATTTAAATAATGAAAAAGCTCCAGGGACTCCGGTTTTATTTGTTGAGCCTTGAGTTTATCACCATCTTTTTTAGCCTTCTTTTTGTATACGGAGCCTTTAATTACATCCAGCAAAAAATAACCAATGATTTTACCCAGCGTAGAAAATCTGAGATTACCGGCATTGAAATGGTTTTTTACAGCCGGCTCCAGCAGGCGGTTATAAATCTTGAAAAACTTGCTGAATATAGTGATCTAGAAGCAGGTCGTTTTATCAGCGATTTTTCAGACATTTACCTCATATCCGGAAACAGCATAGAGAAGATAATTAAAACGAGTCCAGGATCAGCTTTATTCCGCGGCTTTGTTTTTTCAAAAGATATTTCACGGTTCTTGGCCTCCACTTACTTTTCTACGGTCCGCAGATCTCCTGTTTTTTACGCACCAGAGGACGAAAAACCAAGTCTGTATTTAAGCATTCCCCTCTCAGACAAACAGTTAGTGAGCCGCATAAAACTGGATTCTATTAACAATGAAATAGCCCGGCTCGTACAATTTGATGGATCCATAGTCCTCATTACAAACTCAGACGGCATTCCATACACCAGCATCGGCGGTAATTTACCCAGCCAAATCATCAATTTACCGAGAGGTTCATCAATTACTATTGATAAAAAACAATTTATTATAAACCGTTTGTCCAGTGTATGGCTTTCTGCAGATATAGTGTTGCTGACACCGACAAACCAATTGCAATATTTTTATACACAGATCCAATTTCTTGCCTTTTTGACCCTGACCGCCATTATTGTCATTCTGCTGTTAAGATTTTCTATCCTCGATTTTCTCCTTATAAAACCCATCAATTATTTTATTAAAGCGTTAAACCAATGGGAGATAAACAAGACGCTTCCCGAAGTACCCGCCAGTATACAGGGGGTGGCAGAAATTCAGCTCCTGGCCAAAACCTTCTATGCCAAAGCCAACGAGATAACCAGTATGAATGAGCGGCTGGAAGAACAGGTACAAAACATGGGGCAGCAGCTTGCTTCTGCCCTGGACAAGGTCCTGGTATCCGAAAAACTCGCAGTCCTGGGGAACCTGACTGCCGGGCTAGCCCACGAACTGAATACACCGCTGGGAGCGATTATTTCAACCGCCGAGACTATACGCGCTGCCATTGTACAAATAAAAAAAGACCTCTGTGAACTTTTATCTAAAAACGATCCTGAAGAAACAACGCTCTTTTTAAACCTGCTGAAAGCATCCGGCCAGAGCCAGAGCAGCCTGAGAGAGCGGATTAGCTTCATCAACAACCTAGAATCTCACCATATAGCACATGCAGAAGAGATTACCGATGACCTCGTGGATATGGAAATACCTTTAAATTCCGTTGATTTATACGAACTTCTTTGTAAGGTTCATCAGGTGCAGCACATTGTTAAAACGGCCTACTACTTTAACATCCTGGAAAAGGACAATGCGATCATTCAAAGCGCTGCAGAGCGGGCTTCGCTGACTCTGAAGGCGCTGAAACAATGGACCTACGAAGAAAAAGAAAACCGTCTTCCGGTCTCAATACAGGAAGAAATGGAAACTATTTTAACAATGTTTTATAACCGGACCAAGTATACTATCCAGGTTATCCGTGAATTCCTGGACCCAGGCTGGGTGTTTGCTAACCCGGAACGGCTTAATGCGGTCTGGGTTAACCTGATCAACAATGCAATTCAGGCAATGGAAGCGGGTGGCACCCTTACGATCCGGATAGAAAAGCTCCATAGCGACAGAGATCTTATTCAAGTTCAAGTTACCGACACGGGGATAGGCATTAGCGAAGAGAATAAACCTAAAATATTTACCCCCTTCTTTACAACTAAACCCAAAGGGATCGGTACCGGTATTGGATTAGACTTGAGTAAACGAATCGTAGAAGACCTATCAGGCACGATTAGCTTTACGAGCAGACCGGGGCTGACCACCTTTACAGTTACGCTTCCTGCCTATAATAACAAGGGTGCTTGAATCGGCGTTAAATCCACTTTGACATGAGGATGACCGTCGTCCTGTCATTCACATAATATTCTTTCTGGGAAGCAATAGCCTGTTCCAATCCGGGACTTACAATGTCTTCCGGAGAAGGGAGGCTTGTGTCCACAACTCGGAACCATTTTTTCCCAGCGGGAGCCTCGGCAATTTTGAACAAGCAGCCTTCCTTAAAGGAATTAAACATAATGTAAAAATCATTGTCATCCCGATCCGCAAAGGTGTCAGCCTTGCTGCCATCAAGGCGATAAGCAAGCCGCTTATCAATCTTTGCCCAGTCGGGACTGTTACCGCTTTCATCATACCAGGTGATATCCGGCGTCGCATTATAGCTTCCGTCTTTACCGGTAAAAAACTCAGGCCGTAAAAAAGCCGGGTGCCGTTTCCTAAAGGCCAGCATTTCCTGTACAAAGCGGAAGAAATCGCGGTTGGTATTGAGCAAGGTCCAGTCGTACCATGAAATTTCGTTATCCTGGCAGTACGCATTGTTGTTGCCCCGTTGGGTTCTGCCCATCTCGTCCCCGCCGAGCAGCATGGGTGTTCCCAGGGAAATCATAAGGGTACAAATAAAATTACGCATTTGCCTAAATCGTATGGTCTCTATGGCTGGGTTTGTAGTCGGCCCTTCAAAACCATAATTGCTACTGAAATTAGCCCCATGGCCATCTCGATTTTCTTCCCCATTTTCATCGTTATGTTTTTCCGCGTAGGAGACCAAATCCCTCAGGGTAAATCCATCGTGACTCGTAATAAAATTGATAGAATGGAAGGGTTTTCTGCCATCCCGTAGGTATAAATCGGAACTTCCCGAAAGCCGGGTCGCGAAATGGCGGGCTTCAAAAGCGTCTCCCCGCCAGAATTTACGCACATCATCCCGGTAGCGGTCATTCCATTCGGCCCAGCGGCCCCCAGGGAACCAGCCTACCTGATAAGCGCCGCCCGCATCCCAGGCTTCGGCAATAATCTTTGTGTTCCGGAGCACCGGATCCTCGGCAATTCGTTCGAGCATTGGGGGGTTTTCCATAAGACGGCCCTGCTGATCCCGCCCAAGAATAGAACCGAGATCGAAACGGAATCCGTCCACATGCATTTCTATGACCCAATAACGCAGGCAATCCAAAATAAAGGTACGGACCACGGGGTGATTGCAGTTCAAAGTATTTCCGCAGCCTGAATAATTTTTATAATACCGCTTGTTTTCATCAAGCATATAATAAATCGTGTTATCTATGCCCCGGAACGAGAAGGTCGGCCCTAATTCATTGCCCTCCGCCGTATGGTTAAAAACTATATCCAGAATGACTTCGATCCCCGCTCGGTGCAGGGCTTTCACCATTTCTTTAAATTCCCTCACCTGCGCCCCCGGCGTCCGGTCAGCAGCATAGGATCCTTTAGGCGCAAAGAAAGCTACGGTAGAATAACCCCAGTAATTTTTTAAGGCTTCACCGGTCCGTGGGTTTATACGGGGAATTTCCTGTTCATTAAATTCCTGGATCGGCATCAGTTCCAGGCTGGTAATACCCAGTTCCTTAAAATGCGGTATTTTTTCGATTACCCCCCGGTATGTTCCCGGATGTTCCACACCGGAACTAGGATGCATGGTAAGGCCCTTAACATGGGTTTCATAAAGTACGCTGAAACGGAGCGGATAATTGATAGGCTTATCCCCCTCCCAGTTAAATTCATCATCGATCACAATACATTTAGGTTGATAGGGCGCATCGTCTTCATAAGAAAAAGAAAGATCCCCGTCGGGCATATTGGGGTTATAACCCATGGATTTTGTCAGGTCCCAGCCGGATAAGTCAGTTAGAGCCTTTGCATAAGGATCCAAAAGCAGCTTATTCGGATTAAATCGGAATCCCTTTTCCGGTAAATAGGGGCCATCTACCCGGTATAAATAAAAAGCCCCTGGTTCAAGGCCCTTTACATGGCAATGCCAGAGATCCCCGGTCCTATTCTTATGGGGATCCAAAATGATTTGCTCTATAGGGTCTATCGCATCGGGGGAATCAAAAAGCACTAAGGTTACCGCGGTAGCATGTCGAGAAAAGAGGGAAAAGTTCACCCCCGTACCGGTAATTTCTGTTCCTAGGGGTAGGGGTTTGCCGCTTTCTATGGTATATTTAGATTGAATCATACTGCAATAATACCATATTTAGCGAATAATGGTGCATATTTTAAGCATAATTAAAAGGGGTTCCGAGAATGTTTCGAGTTCCTGTTATCACAAAGAATCTTGAACTAATTGAACTGATTCAAACCACATCATATCCGTTGAACAATGCTTTGCAGCCTGTCTTCCTTTCAGGCCTTGAACCAGTATTGGAATATTTAAAATACGAGCTGCCTGAAATGAAAATCCTGGATTATTGCGAAGAAGGTCCCTGCAAGGAAGCATCTATCGCCATTTTGGAGGCAATTAAAGAGGACCCCTGGCTCCATTACGGCGGTCTCATCGTTATTCATAATTCTGAAAGCGACAAGGAACTGGCAGAGCATCTTCATGATTCAAATGTGTTGGCTATTATTCATCAAAGCGAATTCAAAGCCAATTGCGGCAGGCTTTTGCGGATCTTAACCCATAACAAACAGTTTTTATTCCAAAGGGGCATGCAGCAGCATCTCCTACGAACCATTTCCGGAACCTTTATTATCGACAACGATCCGCTGGATATAGTGGTTTATACAAACCTGGTTACCAACTATCTGTACAATGCAAACCTGGTGAGCCGGGATGATCGGGAGAAACTGCATGTAGCGCTTCAGGAACTCCTGGTAAACGCCATAGAACACGGAAACTGCAAAATCAGTTTCGAAGAAAAGACCGCCTGGCTTGAACAGGGCAGGAATGCGATGGACCTTATCCGGGAAAAAAACAAGGATCCAGCCATCGCTGCAAAAAAAGTCAGGCTTTCCTATACGATAAGTCCAGATAAATCGACCTTTGCCATCGCCGACGAAGGTGACGGTTTTGACTGGAGAAGCAGGCTTCAATCTAAACCAACCATCGGACTCCATGGTATGGGAATCCGAATGGCTGGTGTATATGTGCAGGACCTAAGCTACAACGACAAGGGAAACGAGGTGAGTTTTTCTATCCTCCACCAGAAAGACTCAAGTAATATGGTTCCCCGTATATTCAGCGACCAGGAAGAAATCCATTTTAAGGCAAAAGAAATTGTGGTCCGGGAAGGGGATACTTCTGACTATTTGTATTACATAGTATCTGGCCGGTATCTGGTTTTTTCAGGCAATCGGTGTGTTTCCTACCTGACTCCCGACGATATGTTTATTGGTGAAATGTCCTTTTTACTGTCCAACCAGCGGACCGCTACGGTGGTCGCAAAAGATGGGGGCACCTGTATAAAGGTTTCCAAACAGGATTTTGTCGACCTGATTAAAAGGAACCCCCATTATGGCATCTTCCTTGCAAGGCTCTTAGCCCAGCGGCTTACAAGGCTCAATACACGAACCGTAAAATTAAATGCCGAGTATATGAAATGCAAACAGGAGCTCGAACAGTATAAATCACTTACACCGAAAGCAGCGGCCGAACTAAACGAGCCTCTCGAAAAAGCTTAATAAAATGCGGCCGGGCTAATGATACTGCACCAAGCCTGCTTTTGTAGTCCATGGGCATGCCGAGATCCCAAAAGGAAAATCCGCTCGCTTCTAGGAATCGGGCGGTAAGTACCATTTGGATCGTACCGGCGTTATTTTCCCAGTAAAAACCTGAGTAGCTCGTATACACTCCGCCGCAGAAAACCCCAAATTCTCCTGCAACAAGCTTGTTATTCTTGTATAAACCAAAGGCTGAACAAAAAGCATGCTGCGGTATATCATTCTGATCCGATTGCAACCTTGGGTCTAGTTTAATTAAAGCTTTTACCAGGGGCTCAGTAAGCCATTCATCTCCATGGGCATCTATACAGGCCTCAATAATGGGCTGTAGGCTGTCAAAGGGCTTAAGGGTATAGGTATGAAGACGGGATTTCAGAGATTTGGGAATGTGCAGATCCTTAAAAAAAAGTACGCTCCGTTCCCAATGCAATTTTGGAAGCAAAAGTGCTTCTCCGTTTTGAAAGGACATAACCAAAAATCCCGCTTCCATAAGGGACCTGATTACAGGAACTTCGAATGAATCAGCAACACAAAATTCTTCTTTGTATCCTGAATCAATAAGAGTATCGATAACATTGTCATAATCAGGAAGTTCAGGCAAAAAGACCATTATACTTTGGTTTTTCTAAAAAGCTGCTTAATTGATTCCATAAACCTCTTAGAACTGCCTTCTTTTTCTAGCCGTCCTGCAAAGGAGTCTATATCGGCCTCTGTACCGGAAACTAAGGCGATGTCATGGGTTTCGAACCGGTAATCGGGCGAAAAAAGCCGGTACTCTTCCTGTTCAGATCGAACAGAAATAAGGTTAAGCCCATATTTTTTACGAAGATCTAATTCCAGTACGGTTTTTCCGACAAAGGATTCAGGTATTTCTACTTCTGCAATTACCAAGTTTCCTCCGACCGGAAGATAGTTCAATACTAAGTTAGAAACAATCTGCGGTACGATGCGCTTCGCAGCTTCCCGGTTCGGAAAAACCACCTTGGTGGCCCCTACAATTCCGAGTATCTCACCATGGGCCTCTGTTTCAGCTTTGGCAATAATGGTTTTAATGCCCAATTTTCTACAGTAGCTAGCAGCCAGTATGGATGACTCTATATTTTTACCCATATCAATAATAACCGCATCCAGGGTTTTGGGCAGCGTTTTTTCAAGTGCATCCCAATTAATGACATCCATACCGATCGCAGCGGATACTGCATCCCGATACCGATCTAAAACATCCCGATCCTTATCGATCACAAGAATATCCACATCCATTTCAAGCAGCTCATCCAGAACTGAGGAACCAAAATAACTAACCCCTAAAATTGCAACCTGTTTCATGTTCTACCCCAATAAAACCTGTCCTTCCGGATAGGATATTTCATATTTTTTAAGGCGAACTACCGAGAACGAAAGGGCTATAAGGCCTACCCGTCCTGCAAACATAACACCTATAATCACAACTTTACCAGCTACACTCAGATGAGGTGTTAGCCCAAGACTGAGTCCAACCGTTCCAAAGGCCGATACTACTTCGAATACGATCTCATCAAAAGCCACCCCTCGCGGTCCTTCAATAAGGCTGAGCAAGAGGGCGCTTATCAAAAGTAAACTGACGGCCTTAAGAAGATAAACGGTAGCCCGGTTCATGGTGTAAGAAGAAATACGGTGTTTTCCAATTTGCACATCCCCCAAAGGATCGGGGTTCCGGGTCATCATAACGATAACAACAAACAAGGTGGTTATCTTAATACCCCCCGCAATAGAACCGGGAGCGGCGCCAATAAACATAAGCAAAATGGTAAATACCTTAGAGGACTGGCTCAACAGAGATTGCGGGACCGTATCAAAACCTGCGGTTCGGGGTGTAACTGCCTGAAAGAGGGCATTCATGATTCTGTCATTTATTGATAATCCAGCAAATGCAGCGCTTTTTTCCATAAAAAAATAAAATAAAAAACCTATACTAATCAACGCAGCCGTCATAAACAGCACCACCCGGCTGTGATAATTAAGGTACCGATGCTTGCCTTTTATTACATCAAATACATCTTGCAAAACAATAAAGCCAAGACCGCCCAAAATAATGAGCAGCATAACAACGGTAATTATGGCTGGATTTCTGGAAAAGCGCTCTAAACTATCGGAAAATGGAGAAAATCCCGCATTGCAAAAGGCAGAGACTGCATGAAATATACCGTTAAACAAATAATCCGATACACCAGCCATTTTAAATAACATAGATAATAGAACTGCCCCAAGAGCTTCAATACACAGGGTGGCAGAAACAATATTTAAAAGGATTTTCCGCGGATCGTACTCAACTCCATCAACATAAAAACTGCGGATCGTAGAAAGCCGTCGGAACGGAATACGTCCTCCAGGCAAAATAAGCAAAAGGGAGGTAAAGCTGATAATTCCCAGCCCGCCAAATTGAATTAGTAGCAGGATTACTGTTTGCCCAAAGGGGCTAAAACGCCCTAGATCAACGGTTGCAAGACCAGTAACACAGACCGCCGATGTAGCCATAAAAAGGGCATCTATATATGAGATGGGGCGTACTGTTCTATCCTGCGAAGCCTGAGCAACAGGCAGGACAAGCAACACGCTGCCGATACTGATAAGCACAAGAAAAAAAGCCACCAGATACCATGAGTCGGAACGAAACAGAGGCCGCATATGGATATCATAGGATTTTTGCAGTACTCCGTCTATTGTCCATCCCTTTCGGCACCTCTAAAAGTGGTTTATACTAAGGATAATTTCAAAGAACGCTAACTTTTGGTATTGACGAGGAGTAAACTATGACAGAAATTGAGAAGGTGTTAATTGTCGGGTCCGGCGCAGTGGGCGCAGCGATTGCTTCCATCATTACCGAGAGATTACCCGGAACCGTTTCCGTTCTTGCCGATGGCGAGCGTTTTGAGCGGTATAGCAGAGATGGTTTTATTGTTAATGGCAAAACCTATCATTTTCCGGTAGTTTCTCCCGTTTCTACCCACAGCCAGTTTGACCTCATCATTGTAGCGGTTAAACATCATCACCTGGAGGAAGCTTTACATCAAATGAAAGCCCATGTAGGACCTAATACAACGATACTTTCATTGATGAATGGCATTTCCAGCGAAGAACAGCTGGGGGCTCATTTTGGTGCCGGTCCTGGTGCTCCCGAGGGGGTTAAGCTTCCTCCCTATGCTATGATCCTTGGTATTGATGCGGTCCGCCTCGGCAACGAAACCCGTTTTGCCTCGACGGGAAGGATTTTTTTTGGAGAGGCAACAAACAATGAAGCAGCTTTGAGCCCCCGGGTTGCACGGATAGCCCGCTTTTTTGACAAAGCAGCTCTTCCCTATGAAATACCAGAAAACATGCTCCGATCCCTCTGGTTTAAGTTTATGATCAATGTGGGGGTAAACCAAGCTTCAGCGATACTGCGGGCTCCATACCGGCTTTTTCAAACTAATGCGGAAGCAAAGGCGGTTATGGAAACCCTACAGCGTGAAGTTATAACCCTTTCCCAAGCTATGGGTATTAACTTAAACGAACAGGACCTTGCAAACTGGGAAAAAACGCTGGCGGGACTGCATCCGGACAACCTGACATCCATGTGCCAGGATGTCCTTGCTAACAGAAAAACAGAAATAGAAATGTTTGCCGGCACGGTGGTTGAGCTTGGCAAACGCTATCATGTAGCCACACCGGCAAACGAACTCGTTTTCAACCTGATAAAGGCCATGGAAGCCTCTTACCTTCCAGCGGTTAACCCTTAACTGCTCCCATGGTGAGGCCCCGGACTACGTATTTTTGGAACAACATGGTCAATACAATGGCCGGGGCAATAATGACCACCGTGGCCGCCATAACAGCTCCCCAATCAACCTCCGCATAGGACACAAAATTGTACACCGCAATAGGCAGTGTTTTCGTCTTTTCCATACTGAGGACCTGGGAAAACATAAAATTGTTCCACGAAAAAAGAAACGCCAGGGTCGTTGAAGTGACGATACCGGGGGTAGAAACCGGCAAAACAATTTCCATAAACGTACGCTGCCGGGTCGCACCATCTACCCGGGCAGATTCTTCTATCTCTAAGGGAACGGAGGCAAAAAAACTTGTCATGATCCACACTACAATAGGAAGACCTATCAGCATGTGGCTTAAAATGAGCGAGACGTAGGTATCTATCAGCATGAGCCGTGAAAAAAGAAGATACCAGGGCAGGAGCAGTGCGATACCCGGCATGAGACGGGCTATAAGAATTAAAAGGCCCAATTTTTCCTGTTTATAACGGGCAATCGCATAGGCTGCAGGGAG
>JAIWNU010000080.1 GCA_020216655.1 Treponema sp.
CGCCGCATTAAGGTTTCTTTGTTGTATCGGTAGTCCCTTGGGTTCCGGCGTTGTCCTGGACAGCGTCCTGGAGCTGCTTGAGGGTTTTTGTAGATTTCATCAACTCTGCAAAATTTTCCTGCCGCAGAACCTGAACCGCTGCCTGAAGCTGAATATCATATTCAAGGTCATAAACCGGTGCGATGGACGTCCGGTTCCGTTCATCCCGGATAAGCCGCTTAAGGAGCGTAATATCCAAATTGTAGGCGGCTGATAGTTCCTTTGCAAAGGCTTCGATCCGTGCGGGGCTTGCGGAAGGTTCAGCCTTCACAAAGGCAGGGATCTTGTTGTCGTTGATGAGCCGGTTTAGGGCAGCCGCTTCCTTTTCTGTCAGTTCGGGGAGCTTAATCTCCCGATCTGGGGGAATGCCCTTTTTATCAATATTGACATCGCTGGGTGTGTAATACCGGGCCATGGTCAGCTTAAAGCCTGATCCATCAATCGGATATACCTGCTGGACCGAACCTTTTCCGAAGGATCGCTCACCGATAAGGTAGGCCCTGCCGCGGTCCTTAAGTGCTCCTGCTACTATTTCCGAAGCCGAAGCGGAACCCCGGTTGATAAGCACCACTACCGGAATAGTGGCCGGTACTAAGGGGTTTTTACGGGCCGTAAAGACAGAGTTTTCTCCGGGGAGCCGGGATTTGGTGGAGACCACAACGCCACCATCGAGGAAGAGATCCGATACGCCGATAGCTGACTGCAGGAGCCCGCCATAATTGTTGCGGAGATCCACGATAACTGCCTTGTAGTTGTTTTTTCTAAAGTCATTTATGGCTTGCTGGACCCGCTCTGTAGTCATAGGGGTAAAGGTGATAATCCGTACATAGCCAATATCGGAGCCGATCATGGCATGTTTAACCGTAGGAACTTCGATAATGGCCCGTGTCAGTTTAACGGAAAACTCCATTTTATCCCCGCGCCGGATAAGGATGGTGACTTCTGTACCGGGGACGCCCCGCAGTTTAGAAAGAACCTGATCCATGGTGAGTTTTTCAGTGTTCTCTCCGTTAATTTCTATGATGAGGTCACCGGGCTGTATGCCGGCCCTCCATCCTGGAGTGTCTTCTATGGGGGCTGCTACCTCCACATAGGGCGGAAGCCCATCAGGCCGGGGACCGCTTGGTTTAGAGATATACAAACCTACTCCCCCAAAGGAGCCCTGGGTTGTATCGTTCAGGTCTGACATGTCCGCTTCGGTCAGAAAGGTGGAATAGGGGTCTTTGAGGGATTCGAACATGCCCTTCATGGCCCCTTCGTAAAGGGTTTTGGGATCCACCTCATCTACATAATGCCGGAGAATGAAATCAAAAACGTTTTGAATAATTGCAGGATAATTCTGTTCTGCCGCAGGTTTGTTCTGGGCTTGTATATCGCTGACTGCAACAAACAGAAACAAGAGACCGGATAAAAAGACGGAGCTTATCCAAATAACCGAATTGGAGCGTTTCCGCTGGGGCGGTAAAGTTTGTGGTTCGTTCATAGGTATATTCTAGAGATGAACATGGCTTTGTCAACCAAGGGCCTGGAAATGGTTGTAATTATACCTATATAACCCCTTGACCGGCGGGATTGTAACCCGTAGAGTTTTATCATGAAAATACATCGCCCCCTTGGTTTGAGCGTCCTTGTGTATGAAGTTGTCCGTATGGTCATCTTGCTTGTATTGTCCGTATCACTAGAGCCCTCAGGTTTTGTTGGGCCTGCCTTGATAGGATATTTGCTGGCTCCGCAGATTCTTTTTGCGCTCATTGCGCTTTTTGTTTGGATTGATGAAACGAGATACCGGGACTATGTTTCTTTATACGTGGCTGGAAAAACACTGCTCGTCTGGGCGGGCCTTTTATGGTTGTTTTCTTCTTTTAAAACGATAGTAAAAGCCCTTATGATGTATACTGGAACTGCCGGTGAACCCTTTATGATTGCAGTCCTCGTCTTGATACCCTTTGAGATTGCAACCATAATACGTATGGTATTGTATATGAAGAGGCCGGCGGAGGATCATTGATGCGTATTCTTCCCATTGCCAGTGGAAAGGGCGGTGTTGGTAAATCTCTGATTTCTGCTAATCTGGCCATTGCATTTGCCCAGGCAGGAAAAAAGGTTGTCCTGGCGGATTTAGATCTGGGAGCTTCGAATCTGCATCTGCTGATTGGGTATCGGGCTCCTAAAACCGGAATTGGAACCTTTTTAAGTGATCTCCGCTCCGATTTTTCCCGGGTTGTGGTTGATACGGATATTCCAAACCTGCGCTTTATTCCCGGGGACGCAGAAATACCCGGCAGCGCTAACTTAAAACCTGCCCAGGTGAGTGCTTTAGCCCGCCGGCTTTTAAGCCTCGATTGTGACATCCTTGTGCTTGATCTCGGGGCGGGGACTCATCAATCTATTTTGGATTTCTTTTTGCTGTCCGGCCAGGGAATTGTGGTAACCACTCCCACGGTAACCGCAACGTTGAATGCCTATCTTTTTCTTAAAAACACCGTGTTCCGTCTCATGTATTCATCTTTTAAAAAAGGAAGCGGTGCCTATGCCTACCTGGAACAGCTCCGAAAGGACGGATCTAGCCTGCAGCAGCTCTATATTCCTAAATTAATGGAAGCTATCCGGGATATAGACAATGAATCGTACACCAAATTTAAGGAACGGATGAAGCTTTTCCATCCTCGGCTTATTATGAATATGATCGAGGACCCCAAGAGTGCTGAAGTGGCCCAGAAAATCAGACGGTCCTGTGCGGAATATTTGGATCTGGAGATTGAACATCTGGGGGTTATTTACAGGGATACACTGCAGGATACGGCTCTGGCAGCCCGGCTCCCTATCATTCTTTATAAAAACCAATCGATCCTGTCTCAGGCAATTTACCGGATTGCGGATAAAATCATGCAGTCCGAGGAAAACCGGGTACCCCTGGAGGGGAGAACCATAGAAGAGAGCTTTCAGGAAGCCGAGATGGAGGCCGAGGTTGATTTTGAAGCGAAGATGGAATACGTGGAGGATCTTTTACACTGTGGAGCCCTTTCCATGGCAGATCTCGTGGAAACCGTTAAAACCCAACAATTGGAAATTAACCAGCTCCGGAAGGAAAACCTGTTTCTAAAAAGTAAGCTGGTTAAAGTTCTTTCTTCCCTTCCGTCTGATCGCGACCGGCGTTAGGATACTTTTGGAGATAATGGCCGATGGCTGGAACGGTTGTTAAAGGTGACATGCAGATTGTTGTCGACAGCCTGGAACTGGAAGCAAAACTTTCGTTTAGCCCTGCCAAAGAAGGCCCCGAATGGTCCGGAGAAGGGATTTTAAAACTTTTAGGCGAAAAACGAATTACCCCCCTTCCGTCGCCGAAGTTTATCGAAGAGATTTTGCAGCGTTTTGCCAAAGCCAAGGGGCCTGTGGCAGAAACGGTTGTAAAGGGTGAAGCCCCAGTCCCGCCGGTACCGGAGCAGGTTACCTGGTCGGATTTGCCGGTGCCTCCGGAATTGGCCGCCCTTGTCCCTGAGGTGGCTGCAAAGACCGGAAATCCGGTGCTGTACCAAATCCGGGTAGAAAAGATTAAACGGGAAACCGAGGTGACTAAGCCTGGGCCTTTGCCGTTTCTGCCGCCTAAAAAAGAGATTGTTGTTACCTATGACAAGAAAGAAGTTCAAGAACCAGTCTATGTGGATCCGACGGTGCTTGACTATGCCTATGCCCAGCGGGGCCAGCGTGTCGGCTTGGTAGCCCCACCTAAACCGGGCAAGCCCGGTAAAAGTGTCTATGGCAAACCAGTTCCCCCCGATACCTCAGCAGATGCCCAGTTTTTTCTAGGAAACGGACTTGTTCGTGATAAAAACGAAATTAAGGCAGAGCGTACGGGCGTAGTGCGGATCGGGAGAAATTGGGCCGATATGCTTCCCCTGGCTTCCCATAGCTGGCGGGTGGAACGGGGTACAGATAATGTCACCTTCTTCTTATATTTTGAACCTGGAAACCCCCGGCTTCCTCTGCCTCTGGCGGCTGATATTATTTCTGCGGCAGTCTCTCAGGGAGCCCGTCAAGCAGATTTACTTGCAGAACCGGAACTGCTGCGGCTCATACAGGATGCGGTCCAGAAAGGAGAAGCGCTCCTTGCCCATCCCTTATCCAGATTGATGGATGGAATGGCAGAAGTCGTAGTTTCAAAAGATGCACTCCTTGCGACCTTGAACCTCCGCAAATCCTTGTCCGGCGGGAATCCGCTTACCCTCAAGGCTATTTCAGAGGCAATCCGCAACTCCCGTGTCCGGGGCTTTGATGTCGAAAAGGTCAAGGCCGATATAATGGCTTTTATTCAGGGTCAAGACATAGAGCTTAAAGATTATATTTTAGTCCAGGGGAAAGCACCGAGCCGGGGAAAAGAAAAGGAAATTAAATTAACTCTTTCTGTTTTGGGAGAAGCAGAACGGAAAGAACAGATAGAGCGTCTTGCTGCGGATCCGAAGATTGCTGCCAATTTTGTTTCAGAATTTGGTTTTCCCCTGGAAGAATGTACCCATATAGCCGTGGTACAAAAGGGAGCGCGTATAGGCATTATTAGCCAGCCCCCTTCAGGTTCTCCTGGAATGGATGTTTATGGTCGCGAGATTCCCGGTTTGCCTGGCAACGATCCTGACATTCGGGTATGTCCGGGTATATCCCTACGGCCCCCCGATATAATTGCAGAAAAATCAGGTATCCTGTGTATAAAACATGTACCGCCTCTATTCCAGGCCTGTATCCTGGAATATCAGGATGCCCAAATTACCGTGAGTCTTTCTTCTGATGCCATGGAAGCCCGATTAAGCCTGGTCCGCGAGTCTGGTTTGGGGAAACCGCTCACCGCAGAGGCGGTGAATCAGGCCCTTGCAGAGGCTGGGGTTGTCCGCGGTATCGATGGTAGCGCGGTCGCTGAGGCGCTGAAGATAGCTTTGGAAACCGGTTCATGTTCATCGGTGCTGGTTGCCCGCGGCCAGGCGCCGGTACCCGCAGGGGAACGCTCGATTACCTGGCTGGCAGATCTTAAGGCTGGCCCAGAGGGTAACGGGGTGATCAAAAAGACTGCGGTCAAAGAGGGGCAGCTTCTTGCCCGGGTTATAGATTCTGGCGCTGAAGGCCGAGCTGGCTTTGATGTTAAAGGGACGGTTTTGTCCCCCGAAAAGGGGACCAGTGTAAAGATTCAGCATGATGAAAGTATTCTTGAAAAGCCCATTGAAAATGGCTTTGAATGGTATGCCAAGCGAACCGGAGACCTGGTATTTGACGGCTGGACCGCTAAAATAACCTCCCTCTTTGCGGTAAAAACCGATGTGGGACCTGCCACGGGAAACATTAATTTTGTGGGAGAAGTTCGTATTGCAGGCTCGGTTAAGTCCGGTTTTGCCGTTTTTGGCGGCCAGGATGTTTTGATTGGCGGTACCGTTGAGGCTGCTCTTGTCTCTTCTGGGGGCAAGGTTGTGGTAAGCCAGGGCATTATTGGTGGGGGCAAGGGGGTGGTCCGGGCCCGGAAAACCATAGAGGCGAGCTTTGTGGAACAGGCGACGCTGCTTGCGGTGGAGCATATCCGGATACAGAACGGCTGTCTTGGCAGCAACGTCAAGACCAATGGCCGCCTGATTCTGGTGAGCGAGCGAGGCAATTTTGTGGGAGGTCTCTGCCGGGCCCGGCAAGGGGTAGATGCGGCCAACCTCGGTTCCGAACGGGCGATCCACACCGAAGTATCCTTCGGGCAGGATTATCTTATTATGGACCAGATTGAAGTGGCTGAACGGGAAATAGAAAAAATTAAAAAGGCTTTACAAGATATTGAAATGCGGCTCAAGAAACTAGAAGCCTCTGGATCTGCCCTCGACGCTGTACGGGCAGAAAAGGTCAGGCTTATGAAGCTGCTCGAAAAATACGGGCTCCATCTTTTTACGCTCCGAGAGAAATTTGAAGAGCACCATGGATCGGAAATTCGTGTGCGGGGTACTGTGTACCCAGGGGTGGTCATGGAAAGCCACGGACGGTATTATGAGGTAAAACAGAAACGAACCGGAGTGGTCTTTTACTTTAACCGCGACACGGGACGTATTCAGGAAAAAAATCTGTAAGCAGGAGTAAGTATGCCGCTCTATATTAAATATCCAACCTGGATCAGGCCGGAGATAATTCCAGGTCTTCCGGTTCGTTGGTATGGGCTTATGTACCTGGTAGCCTTTGTAATTGCCTATCTGCTTTTTCGCAGGCAGCAAAAGGAACGGAACCTTCATCTGGATGAGGACAGTATTTCATCCTTGTTTTTCTGGACTATTGTGGGCCTTTTAGTCGGGGCCCGTATTTTTGCTACCATTGTCTATGATACAAGCGGAATTTACCTTCAAAAGCCCTGGCGAATTTTCTGGCCCTTTGAGGGCAAAAAATTCGTAGGCCTCCAGGGGATGAGCTACCACGGGGGCCTTTTGGGCGCGATTGTAGGATTTGTATGGTACTGTGGGTACAAAAAATGGGATGCCCGGGAACTGGGGGATATGCTGGTGGTGGCGGTCCCTCTGGGATATACCTTTGGCCGTCTCGGCAACTTTTTTAACGGAGAACTCTATGGACGGGTTACCACAAGTCCCATTGGTATGATTTTTCCCCATGCAGAACAATTTCCCTACAACCTGCCGTGGGTTAAAACCATTGCCGAAGAGCTCGCTATCGTTCCGGTCAATGGCTATGTTAATCTGCCCCGTCATCCATCCCAGCTCTATGAGGCCCTGTTCGAAGGAATAGTCCTCTGGGCTATTCTGTGGTTTCTACGGAATAAACGGCCTTTTAAGGGCTTTCTTATCGGGCTTTATATCATCGGATATGGAACCTTCCGTTTCTTTATTGAGTATTTTAGAGAACCGGACGCAGATCTGGGGTATCGGATAGAACTGGTAAAAACGGGTCTGCCGCCAGCTTTATTCTCATCCTTTTTTAATTTCTCTACTGGACAAATACTCTGCTTTCTGATGATTTTAGGTGGCGGTATCTGGCTGTTCATTGCATCCAGGCTGCCAAACAATAAACCAGGAACGGTACATCTTGGCAGCCCTGCCCTGGTAGAACAGCACCAGGAAGACCGGTCAAAACGCAGGAATGAGCAGAAAAAACTGCGTAAAAAACTAAAGTAGAACGGTTAAGGAAGTTGCCCATGAAATATTTTAGTACCCGCGACAAGTCTTTGGCGGTGTCCTTTTCGGCCGCAGCATTAGGCGGCCTCTCCGCGGATGGCGGGCTTTATATTCCCCAGGAGATTCCAAGCTATACTCCTGCGGTCCGATCCTCCCTGGGTACCATGGCCTTTATTGACATTGCATTTGAGACCATACAGCCCTTTGTTCACGAGGATATACCCGATTCGGTCCTTGGTGCCATGGTAGAATCGGCCTTTAATTTTTCTGCACCCCTCGTTCCGGTAGACGACCGATTGGTTCTTGAGCTTTTCCATGGCCCAACCGCGGCATTTAAAGATTTCGGAGCCCGTTTCATGGCCCGCTGTTTTTCCTATCTGAGGCGGAACGAGGATAGGGAGCTCCATATACTTGTGGCCACGTCCGGCGATACGGGCGGGGCTGTTGCCGATGGCTTTTTTGGGGTAGAAGGTATTTCGGTTACGGTGCTGTATCCTCAAGGACGGGTGAGCCCCCTGCAGGAACGGCAGATAGCCGGCCTCGGAGGAAATGTCGCGGCCATTGCCGTGGAAGGCAGTTTCGATGACTGCCAGCGGCTGGTAAAAAGCGCCTTTGTGCATCCAGAATTAAGCCGGCGTATCAATCTGTCATCGGCCAATTCCATCAACATATCACGGCTTCTTCCTCAGGCTGTGTATTATGCAGCCGCTGCGGGGCTGGCAAAGGCCGGTCATTACAATGAGGATCTGGTTCCTACGCCTCGGCTCAGAGGAAAGTCCCATGAACAAGGGGTGCTCAAATCGGGGCAGCTTGGAAAGGAAATTTTGTTCTGTGTTCCCAGCGGCAATTTTGGTAACCTGACTGCGGGTCTTTATGCCCAGGCAATGGGCGCTCCGATTGCTGGTTTTATTGCGGCAACTAACAGTAATAAGACCATCCCGGATTATCTTGCTTCGGGGGTATATGAACCGCGGCCTTCGGTGGCGACGATTTCTAACGCCATGGATGTGGGCGCTCCGAGTAACTTTGAACGGATGAGTTCCCATTGGACCTATGAAGAATTGCGAAACAATATTATGGGTTTCTGGATCGACGATACCAGCACAAAACAGACGATTGCAGAGGTTTTTGACAGGACAGGCTATGTGCTTGATCCCCATGGCGCGGTGGGTTGGGCTGCGGTAGATCGTTGGCTGTCACAGCGGCATAGCAGTGAGCACAGGCTAGCACATTTTTCCGGTCCTGTGGCTGTTTTGGGCACTGCTCATCCGGCCAAATTTTCCGAAACGGTAGAACAATTAGTCGGCCCCGTACCGGTACCGCCGGCCCTGGCGGCGGCGATGAATCGTACCGTACAGGCCCGGACCATTTCGGCCAATGTGGAAGCCCTGGTCGAAACGCTGCTGAGTGGGCGAGCCTGACATTTTGGAGCAAAGTTCCATTCCCCATGAAAACCGCTTGATACTAAGGGCCTATACAGTTCATAGTGGGGATGTTTATGACCATTGAAGCGGAAGATATCCTGTATGATTTTCTCGAAGAGCGAATTGAGCCCTTTACTATTGGTGATGTATTAGAAATCATCTATAAAAAAACAGGTTCGGCGGGAAAATCTCGTTTAGCTGAAGAAATCCTATTGTTTATAGAAAAGCGAAGGCTGGCCTTTCCCCTGCCGAACAATATGTATCAGACCCGGCGGGGCTTTTTTGAGAACGCCCGTTTTGTTATAGAACCCAGCCGGCTTGAAATCCAAAATGGTATTCTGATTCCGGGGCATCGATGTCTGCCCTTCGAAAATCCTATCCTTTTTCCCCATGAATTTCAGTTCGTTTGGAAGGATGATGTCATTCCCAAGACCCACACGGAAGGAAAGCCCGAAGATTTTTATCCCTTTTACAGTTTGTATGGGGAAGAGTATGCTCCTCAATATATTGCCAAGGACAACCCGGACAATGAAGCCGCTTTTAATGCGGACCCCTACGAGGAGCCCGGAGAAGTTTCTATTACAACCTTGGATCTCCGCAGCTTTTACCGTGAAACAGGTTTTGTCCCAGGAAACGGTCTTGTTGTCCAGGTAACCGATTGGAAAGCCGGTATTTTCACCATTGTTGATGTGCTGGCAAAAGATGTTCTGGCCGGCGGGGCTGCAGAGTGGGCTCAGGTGTTAGAACAAGGGTTTTTTACCGCCTTTGAACATATTGGTCCCGCTTCTTCCACAGAAGAACAGCTTGCCTTTGCCTTCTGGTATGGCGGCCAGCGGCTTTTAGAGCTCCCTGCCATGAGCTTAGAATCCTTTATATATGAGTATACCGATGCCATAGATACGGTTCCCTATGGCATGGAAAGCCGGTTTTGGTATGCGGGAAAAGAAATCCCTGACGGAAGCCGGTGGACCGAAGACGGGGCCCCTCCAGATAAGACTGAGCTCGAAGACATGTTGTACACCTATGGACTACCGGTTTCAGAATATGTCATTCAATCTTACATCCGGGATGCCCTTTATCAAGAGGATGATGCGCTTCCTGCGTTAATTGGCCGTATTGTCCCTGCGCCCATCAACATGAATATGGAAGATGAATTGTTTCTGTCCCAGTATGTCATGGAAGTGTACGAAGAGTTTTCCCAGACCTACAGCTTGTTTCTTGATAAGGATATGGGGCCCATACGTCATAGCGCGGCCGAATTGCATACCGCAGTAGTCTCACTGATGAATCAGCTGATCGGACATGGGGTGGACCAGTCATGGCTTCCCCGGCATACCCTGGTGATGCTCTCCCAATTACAGCTACATTCAGCGCGGCTTTTGGAGGACCTGGATTTAGAAC
>JAIWNU010000081.1 GCA_020216655.1 Treponema sp.
AACCCTTGGATAGGGCGGACCTGGAAATGATGGACACTGCGCTGGAAGGGATGATAGAAACCTACGAAGACATAAAGCACCGGGTGCAGGAAGCCCTCGATGGGTACCGGCGCAGTCGGCTATCGGTGGTTCGTGCAGATGAGCAGCTCCGGCAAAAGGCCCAGTGGCAGGCTCTGCAGCTTGCAATTTCGGGTACTTCGGTGTGGCGCCGTATTGTAGTTTATGACTCCTTCTCGCTTTGGGACCTGCATCGCATCATCCTTGCCTTATTTGGCTGGTCGGGTGAAAAAATGCACGGATTTGTTATCGACGGCGAAATGTATGATACGGAAGGAAGCGCCAGCGATAGGGATGAACGGCTTGTTTCTATCGGGGAAATTATCGATGCCGGAGTTACCGAATTTGTCTATAATTACGATTACAATGCCGAGTGGGAGGTTCGAATCAGTTATTTGCATCCGGTAGAAGAGGCGGAGGCTCCCTCAGGGGTCCTCTGTATTGCCGGAGCCGGAGCAGCCCCGCCAGAGCATGTTGGCGGCCCCTTGAGGTATAGGCGCATGCTGGCGGGTCTCCAAAAGGGCAATAGCGCCGAACAGGCCGAATCTCGAAAGGCTCTGGGGGAAAATTTTGACCCAGACCAATTTGATTCTTCTACTTGTAACAATCGTTTGTTATCTTTATCTTTACAGGGTGAAAAGGAGTAAGCATGGCTGTACAGTCGGAAGCTTCGATGGATATTTCTACCCTGCTTGAACGGGGTGGTGTTTTTTATAATGTGAGCGGCAATACGGTGAGCGAGGCTCTTCATAGCCTGGTGGAAACTGTAGAACTGCCTCCCAGTTTGACCAGGGAACAGCTTAAAAAGGCAATTCTTGAACGGGAAGAACTCATGCCTACCGCTGTGGGAAACGGTATCGCCCTGCCTCATCCCCGCAGCCCGTTGCTTAAGGATCTCAATGATCAATTTATCACCATCGCCTTTCTGCAAAAAGCAATAGACTGGAAAGCCCTCGATGGCCGGCCGGTCCAAACTCTCATTCTCATCGTATCTGCCACGCCAAAATCGCACCTCTGGACCCTGTCACGGATCAGTTTCCTCTGCCAGCAGGAAGCCTTCCGGGATCTTTTAGAACAGCGGGCTTCTAAGGAAGAACTGATTGGGGCTATTCGCGCTGCGGAAGTAGCCTGGAAATAATGTATAAGGAGTAATTGATGAATACGAAAGCGTTGGAGAAGGTCGCACTGAGTGTTCGTTCACTTTCTATGGATGCGATCCAAAAGGCCAATTCAGGTCATCCGGGACTTCCCCTGGGAGCGGCAGAATTGGGGGCTATCCTGTATGGAGAGCTGTTGCGCCATGATCCCAGCGATCCTGCTTGGGTTGATCGGGATCGTTTTGTGCTGTCCGCTGGGCATGGTTCCATGTTTTTATATTCCCTCCTGCATATGAGCGGTTATCCCATTACCTTGGATGATATTAAATCCTTTAGGCAGATAGGTTCTCCCTGTGCAGGCCACCCTGAATACGGTGCAGCGCCGGGCATCGAAACGACCACGGGACCCCTGGGCCAGGGTATGGCAACCGCAGTCGGTATGGCCATAGCCGAAGCATATCTGGCGGCCCACTTTAATACCCCATCCCATCAAATCATCAATCATTATACCTATACACTGGTAGGCGACGGCTGTCTCCAGGAAGGGGTATCCGCCGAAGCATCGAGTTTGGCGGGACACCTCAAGCTGGGGAAACTAATCGCCTTTTATGATTCAAATAAGATTACCATTGATGGATCTACGGACCTATCGTTCACTGAAGATGTGGCAAAACGCTACGAGGCCTATGGCTGGCAGGTGCTGAAGGGTTCCATGTACAATTTTGATGAGATTGCGGATCTGGTGGCCAAAGCCAAGGCGGAAACAAGCAAGCCGAGTCTCATCATTCTGACTTCAATTATCGGTAAGGGGGCCCCCAACAAACAGGGAAGCCACTCGGTGCATGGCGCACCCCTGGGGGCCGACGAAATCGCCGCCGCCCGGGCCGCCCTGGGTATCCCCTCTGAATTTTATGTTGCCCCCGAAGCTCAAGAGTATTTTGCCCAGAAACGGCAGGAATGGAAAAAGGCCCGTTCCGAATGGCAGTCTCTGTTCGATGCCTGGTCTTTGGCGAATCCGGAAAAGCGCGCTGAATGGGATGCCTTTTTTGCGGCTACGCCCGGAACCTTTACGGATCCGGCTTTTGCATTGGGCGAAAAAATCGCCACCCGTACGGCTTCCAATAAGGTGCTGGTGGAAGCAGCCCGGGCTATTAAGAACCTTGTCGGCGGTTCTGCGGATCTTCAGAGCCCCAATGCGGTGGCCATTCCTGAAGCAGGCGTTTTCGGCCCTGTACAGCGGAACGGTCGCTATATTCACTTTGGTATCCGGGAGTTTGGTATGGCCGCCATCTCCAATGGTATCCAGCTTCACGGTGGCCTGCGGGCCTTCTGTGCTACCTTCCTCGTATTTGCCGATTACCTCCGGCCCGCCCTCCGGCTTTCGGCACTCATGAAGCAGCCGGTCATTTATGTGCTTACCCATGACTCCATCTATATCGGGGAAGACGGGCCGACCCACCAGCCGATAGAACACCTTGCAAGCCTGCGGGCCATACCGAATGTACGGGTGCTGCGGCCCGCGGATGCGGAAGAAACAAGCCTGGCCTGGAAAATGGCCATTGAACGGACCGACGGCCCCACGGTATTAGCCCTTACCCGGCAAAATGTACCGGTTTTCTCAAAGGCCGATCCTGACTGGCGGGAAACCATTAAGACCGGCGCTTATATCGTGAAAAAGCCCGCTGGAAAAGCCGATGTGGTCATTATTGCCACCGGCTCTGAGGTACCCATGGCCCTCGCCGCGGCAGAAAAAGTCCAGGGAAAACAGGTCCAGGTAGTATCGATGATTAGCCGGGAGCTTTTTGAACAGCAGCCAGCAGAAATTAAGAATGCAATTGTCCCCAAAGGTGTGCGGACCGTGGTTGTGGAAGCTGGCAGCCGCATGGGCTGGGAAGCCTGGGCAAAGGGAGCGGATATTCTTTCGGTGGATCGCTTTGGAGAATCAGGGCCCGGTGACAAGGTGGCCGAGCACCTCGGCTTTACCGTAGAGGCCCTGGTCGGCATTCTAAACCGGGTATAGGCGGCAGACAGCATGGCAACCGTATTTGAAGGCGACTCCTACAAGACACCCGATAAGGTCAAGCGGGCCCTGAGGGAATACCTCCTCTTGGGTTCCCGGTGGAGCCCCTATAGTTTTTTTATCAAAGTTATTTTTAAGTATCGGGCTCTGGCACTAAAGGGCCTCTATACCGATGAGGTCTGGGCCGACAGCTCCCGGGAACTTATGGGCTACCTGGAAAGCTGCGGCGCCAAGTTTGATATCCGGGGCATGGATAATGTTAAAAAGCTCTCCGGGCCTATGGTTTTTGTGGCAAACCACATGGGAACCATGGAGACCACCATACTTCCCGGTCTCATCTGCCCCATTAAGCCCGTTACCTATGTGGTCAAGGAAAAGCTTGTACACGGCCCTATTTGGGGACCCATTATGCGGTCCCGGGACCCTATTACAGTAACCCGGAAAGACCCCCGCGGAGACCTGGAGGCGGTGCTGACTGGCGGTTCTGAGCGGCTTGCGAAGGGTATTTCCATTATTATTTTCCCCCAGGGTAAAAGGACCGAAGTTTTTGACCGGACCAAGTTCAACAGTCTGGGAATAAAACTTGCTGCCAAGGCGGGTGTTCCCATAGTTCCCGTGGCGCTTAAAACTGACTATTGGAGCAACGGAGCTCTGCTTAAGGGTTTTGGGCCCGTACACCGGGATCGAACCGTATATATTGAGTTCGGCGAACCAATGATGGTAGAGGGCCGCGGAAAGGCCCAGCACGAAGCCTGTCTCGATTTTATAGAAGGCAGACTGAAGGAATGGGGCGCCAAGGTGGTAGAAGCTGCCGCTGAGTAAGTCATTGAGCTTGGCTCAGTCCAGGCTAAAGCCTGGCCTGAGGCAAGCCTGGTCTGACTCAAGCCAGGCTTAAATCACGCCCTGTCCTGTCCACTCCTGTATTAACCGAGGTCCCTTCCAATTTTTAAGGCCCGTACCAGATTGGCTGCGGCGAACCGAAGGTTTCTGGGGCCATTTTGAAGCATTTTATCAAGTGAATCTTCTCCGGTAGAAATAGAAACCGCATAATCAAAGAGGCGAAGAACCTGATTGAGATCTCCTGCCAATGCTCCTGAAAGCAGGGCTACCGGCACACCCGCTTCTTTGCAGACCCGGGAAACAACGGCACAGAGCTTGCCCCGGCTTGTCTGGCTGTCGGTGCGGCCCTCTCCGGTAATGACCAGGTCTGCATATTTTAGTGCCTTCGTCATACCGGTATACTGCATCACGAGGAACGCCCCCGATTCGATGGATGCTCCAAGGCAGATCCGCAGGGCCGCCCCGAGGCCCCCTGCGGCGCCGTCGCCTGGGTGATCTGTGTCTGCTGCAAGACCTGCTTTGATCCATGCTTGACCGAGCCGGGCTAGCCCCTGGTCGAGCAGCGGTACCATGTCCGGCGTCGCTCCTTTCTGGGGCCCAAAAACTGCCGCAGCACCCTCTGGGCCGGTAAGGGGGTTGGTTACATCGCTTGCAACTTTTATGGTTACCTCTTTTAACCGAGGATCGGCCTTTTCGGTGCGAATTTCGCTGATTTTAAGGAGGGCTTCGCCGCCTTCACCGACGGGCTTTCCTGTATCATCGAGAATTTCAAATCCCAGTGCCTGGAGCATGCCGATGCCGCCATCTACCGTGGCGCTTCCGCCGATACCAATGACCAGTTCCCGGGCTCCCGCATCCAGTGCGGCCTTGATAAGTTCTCCTGTGCCGTAGGTACTTGCTTTAAGGGGATTTAATTTATCCTGAGGTACGAGCTCAATGCCGGAAGCGCTGGCCATATCGAGAATGGCGATTTTACCCCCTTCGATAAGCCCAAAGGCTGCGATTACCGTATCACCCAAGGGTCCCCGGACTTTAACAGAAATAAGCTCTCCGCCGGCCGCTTCGGTAACAATCCGGGCGGTGCCCTCTCCTCCATCGGCCAATGGGTAGCTTATTGTATTGATGGCCGGATCTGCCTCTCTAATGCCTGCAATGATTTCTGCGCAGGCTTCCTGGGCACTCATGTTGCCCTTAAAAGAATCGGGGGCGACGATTATGGTCATGTGAGCCTCCAAGCTTATAATAATTGTAAATCAATTTAAGGGCATTTTTGAGGGCAATCTTTCTGTTTTTTTGTGTTATTGCTGTGCATTATGCACAGTCTGATTCATGAAATAGGCGAGGACCCGAAAAAAGTCCCGCCAGCGGATGTCTGTAATAAGATCGATATCCACAAGATCATTGATTTTTTTAATCCGGTTTGCAAGGGAATTGCGATGCAGATGCAAGCGGTCTGCCGCCTCTTGGATCGCATAATCGGCGCGAACCAGCGCGAGCAGTGTTTCTGAAAGCCAGTGGGGCAAGCTGCCGCCGGCGTTCTGTCTGATTCCCTCAAGAGGATATTCAAAAAGACTCACCAGTTCCCATCTCAGGGTTGGATCGGTTAAAAGGTCCATGACATGCCGGTAAAGCATGACAGGTTTATTGTCAGTTTGATGTATATGTCCCTTAAGCCAAAGCAATTCCCGGTATGCCAGGTGGTAACGGCTTACATCCTTCTGCATCATGCTCACATAAAATTGACTCGCCGGAAGATCATGTTGTAAGGCCCTCCAGAATGTTGTTATGTCCTCTTCCCATGATCCGAGGCTGAAACCTTTTGTCTGGCCGAGGGCCTTAAAAAGCAATATATCTCCCTGTGGCGTTGTCGCTAGGATATCCTGTTTGCTGCGGTTCTGCTGTTCCTTAAGGATCCGCAAACCCGCTTCGGTTTCCATGCCGGGAGGAAGGGTAATAAGGATTGCGGTCCGAGGCAGGGCCGCTTCATAGCCGGTCCTGCGGGCAAGCTCATGGAGGGATGTATCGTCCATCGATTCAGGATTAAGAAGCTTGGCGATAAAACGGTTCATGCCAGCCTGCTGGCGGAGCATTTTGTCCCGCAGTGCTTCCAGTTCCATGAAGGTTTCAAGGCTTATTTTAACCGCATAGGCAAGGCTCCGCACTTCCGCGGGCCGACCGGTTACGCCGACTACCCCGATAGTCTCTCCCCTATGCTGGATCGGCAGATTCACCCCAGGTTTCACCCCTGGTGCGGGATCGTCCTGCTCCTCAATTTCTTCTTTGGCCGACTGGGATCTTATAAGCCGGTGGGCCGCATCATGGTAGCTTCCGATACGGGAAGTATCCCTGCTTGCAATGATGATGCCCTCCTGGTTCATGATATTGATGTTTTGCTCGATGTGTTCTCCGAGGCGTTGGAGAAATGATTGGGCAAGTTCCGCAGAAAGAATGGTTAACGAATGAACCGTTGTCATAAAATTATTATTGGTCAAAAGTGGATAGCTGGCAACCGAGTTGCCTACTTGCACAAACAAATCATTGTGCTGGATACTGGAATCATGAGAAAGGAACGGCTCAGTCTTCGTTTGAGCCAGAGTATCATTATAACCATATTTGTACTCCAATCCTTGCCGCTCTTTCCCCAAAACCAGGCGGGAGTTGTTTTAAAGCAGGCTGTGTCCGGGCCCTATATTCTTGTGGAACGGTCCGACTGGGCCCGCTATGATAACGGAAAATACACGGGTCATGTATACCGGGAAAGCCGGTACCGGCTCGATCCAGTCCAGGACCCTGCGGGCCAGCGCTTCCGCGGAACAGTCTATGTGTTTGAAGAAACCTTGAGAGATCTGCAGAAGGCAGCCCGGCCTTTGGATGATATTATTCCCGTCGATTTTACCCTGTCGCCCTCGGGTTCCATGCGGATTGTAGATGATAAGGGGTATCCGCAGCTACGTAATTTCCCGCTTTTCTCTGATAAACCTCTTAGATCCGGCGATTTCTGGGTTGCCCAGGGAGAGCGCATTGTGGATCCCCGGAACGACGGTAACCGGGTAAAGCTTCCGATTGTGGTAGAATACCGTTTCCTGGGTGAGGAATCTTATAAAGGTGAAAATGTTTTTCGTATCCAGGCCCAATATGCCACCCGGTACAAGGCTGTATCAAGAAGCCCCCAGACGAATCCGCCTGGAGCAGGCCAGGGCGGTTCTGGTCCCTTTGCCGAAGCAAGCGGAAAGCATGTGGTAGATATTTTGATCCAATCTGCGGACGGCCGGCTTGTTCTGATGCGGGATACGCTGGATGAAACCTTCCTGTGGCCCGATGGATCTTCGGTGCGGTACAAGGGTTTTACTCTGAGTTTCAGTGAAAGCTTTCTGCCCTTTGACCGCTCGGCGGTTTTGGCCCAGGTTACCCGGCAATTGGGCGGGGATAACAGCCAGATTGGACGGGCTGATAAAGCTGGCAAAGCAGATTCGGCCGGTGCGGGCTCTGGCGGTGCGGCCTCTGGAACTACCAGCACCGCGGCTGCCCCAGCTTCTGTGTCAGCCGCGGGCGAACAGCTCCGGTCCGACGGAAACTTCGAGCTTGACCAGGGATTCATGGGCGCCGCCCCGCCATCCGCAGCCTCGAGCGGGGGATCTGTCCCGGCAGCAGGGACTCCATCGCCGGCTGCACCATCCACTCAGGCCGCCCCTGCACCCGCATCCCCATCTTCCGATGCACCTGCCGTTGCAGTTGTGGACCTGCCGGCTCAGAATATTGAGGTGGCAGCCGTCCCCGAGGGGGTAAAACTCACCGTACGGGATATCCGCTTTGTAGCCGATTCTGATGAGATCCTGAGTTCTGAACGGGGACGGCTGGATATCATTGCCCGGGCTCTGCAGTCAGTTGCGGGTGCAGGGGCGGCCCAGCCTCTGATTCTTGTGGAAGGCCACACCGCTGCCGTAGGCCGGCCTGCGGGAGAACAGGAACTGTCGGTCCGGCGGGCAAAAAAAATCGTGGACGATCTGGTTGCCCGGGGGATTCCCGCGGATCGGTTTATCTATAAAGGATGGGGCGGTACGAAGCCTCTTGCGGACAACAGCACCGAAACCGGCAGGGCAAAGAACCGCCGGGTAGAAATAACTATACTGCAGTAATAAGGGGGACCACATGATTACCCTGCAGGGAGTGAGCAAGACCTACAGTAAAAATAAAACGAAGGCCCTGGATTCCATCAACCTGACAATTCCTGATGGTTCTATTTTCGGCTTCCTTGGCCCTAATGGAGCCGGAAAGACCACGACCATAAAGCTCATTACCGGTGCTTTGGAAACCGATGGGGGGACGATTTCGGTGGATGGTTTGGAGCTTCCCGCCCGGGCCCTTGAGGCAAAGGCACGTATCGGCTATGTGCCGGATAACCCGGAACTTTTTGCGCGGCTTAAGGGCATTGAGTTCCTTAATTTTATTGCCGACCTTTACGGCGTTGACCGGGATGCCCGCCGGCAGCGTATCGAAACCTACGCCAGACGCTTTGAAATAGCCGACGTGCTGTCCTCCAGGATCGGCAGCTATTCCCGGGGCATGAAGCAGAAGCTCCTCGTATGTGCCAGCCTCCTCCCTGAGCCGTCCAACTGGATCCTCGATGAGCCCCTGGTCGGCCTAGACCCCCAGGCCGCCTTTAACCTTAAGGCACTCATGCGGGAGCGGGCCCGGGCGGGAACCTGTGTGTTTTTTTCTACCCATGTAATGGAAGTGGCCGAAAAGGTCTGCGACCGGCTGGCTATCATCAATAAGGGAAAAATTATGTTTACCGGCACCTTGGATGAACTTAAGGAGCTTCGGGGAAAAGACGGTTCCCTGGAATCCCTGTTCCTGGAACTGGTGGAAAGCGGAGGCGGGGAAGCATGAAATCATTGGCAGCCATTATCAGGTTTTATTTTTCCACCTTTTATGCCCTTCCTGTACTCCGCGATTCGTCGGGTAAACTTTCGCCAAAGGGGCTCTTAAAGGGGGTGGGGACCCTGGCCCTCTTTATCTATGTCATAGGCGTTTTCGGTTATATGGCCTGGGAAGTCTATTCATCCCTGTATAAGGTTTTTGCAACGCTGGGGCTTGAGCGGCTCATGCTGGTCTACGCACTGCTGTACGGGAGCCTCTTGGTGGCAATTCTCAGTTTTGTCTCCAGTTTTTCCACGGTCTATACCAACGAGATGGAAACCTATCTGGCTACTTTGCCGGCGAAGCCTGTTTTTATGCTTGCAGGCAAGGCTTTGGCCCTTGCGGTTCCCCAATTCTTTATTGCTCTGCTTTCTATTGGTACCGGTTTTCTCATTTATGGCATATCCTCAGGTGTTTCCGCCCTCTTTTATGTCAATGCCCTCCTTGAGATCATCCTGGCGGTCATCGCTGTCAGCGTCCTTGGCTACTGTATCAGTATCCCCCTCCTTTCGGTAAGTAAGTTTTTTAGGAACCGGGATCGGATGCTGGTGATAGTTGGATTCGCTATGATGGTCATCATCCTCTTTTTTAATGCATCCATAAACCGGCTACTCGCTTCATCAGCTGGCCCGGAGGAACTGGCGGTCCTCCTGCGGGGGTCAAATGAAGCTTTCCTGCGTCTTCTTGATTCACTCCCGCCCCTGCAATTTTTGCTGGGTGCCCTGCTCAGTGCGACAAACCCGTTATACACCCTTGGTCTCCTTGCCTGCCTCATGGCGGTCCTTGCAGTCTCCTTTGGGCTTTTGAACCTCCTCGCCCCCCGCTATACCCGGGTTATACAGGGTTTTTCCGAACAGTATGTCAGACGGATGAACCGAAGCCAGACTGTTGCCTTCCTCAAGGCAAGCACGGCCCGGCGGGGAAAGCTTGTCTCCCTCCTTCTCCGGGAACTGTGGAGCATGAATCGGGAGCCGGTGTACTTTTTGAATGGGCCCTTCATCATTGTGCTCCTGCCCGTTGTTATTGCGGTGAGTCTAGTGTTTTCTTTGGGAAATCAGGGGTCACTGAATGAACTGCGCAGCGCCGCTGGATCACTCCTTTCGCCCCTGCAGCAGGTGCTGTTGAGTAGCCTTGCCGGGGCCTTTCTCGGTTCAGCCACGAGTATTACCTGCACGGCCCTTTCTCGGGACGCCAAGCATATCAGCTATATGAAGACCCTGCCGGTTTCACCGCGGCTTTACCTCATGGCAAAACTGCTCCATGGTGTGCTTTTTGGACTTGCAGGTTCCCTCATGGCGGTATTTATAGGGATTTTTCTTTTTCATCTTGATGTATTGCTGGTACTTCTTGTGCTTGCCGCTTCCAGTACGCTGTCAGCCCTCTTTAATTTGGCAGGTCTCTACATCGACACCCTGAATCCCCAGCTTGCCTGGGAAAACCCAGTGGCGGCCATGAAACAGAATGTCAATGCGGTCATAATGATATTGCTTGAAATGCTTATATTGGCGGGTACCGGTGCCGCAGCCTTTGCCTGGGCCACGACCTGGCTGCTCCTTGTTCTTATTCTCCTGGTGCTTCCGCTGCTTCTCTTTGCGGTTCTGCTTGCGCTGTATCTGCCCTTGGGGGAGCAGAGGTTAAAGGCACTAGAAGTGTGAGGGGGGGAAGGGGGTAAGCTCTGCCTTAACCACAGGCTGCTTATTAATGCCCCGCTCAAGCCATCTGTGGGGGCGCGCTTACTGCCCCCGAATGTTGGCTGCAAGCGATTGGCGGGCGAATTTTTACCTCCAATCTTCTAATTTTATCCCATCAACCCTGATGAACTCATCTGTATTGTTTGTCACCAGAATTAGCTTCTTTGCTATTGCCTGTGCAGCTATTTGCATATCATAAGGGCCAATCAATTTACCTTCCTTTTTTAGCTTAGACCGTATCTTTCCGAATTCCTTTGCATCCTCATCATCAAAGTTAAGTATTTTGAAAGGTGCTAAGAACTCAATGAGAGAAATATGATTCTTTTCTATGTGTTGGCTGTTGTAGACCCCAAAATACAGTTCAGCAACGGTAATACTAGAAATATATAAATTCTGATCAATCACCTCATGTAACCGATTGAGTACATGTTTAGGTTTTTTGTTTTTCAGATAGATGCAGATGTTCGTATCAAGTAGATACATTATAACCCATCTCGCTCTTGCATTTCGGGCTGTTCTCTTCCGTTAGACATAAAGTCATCTGTGAATCCATTAAGACCTTCGAGGAAAGTTTCCCAAACACGATCCTTTGGGAAAAGGATCACAGCTTCCCCAACTTTCTGAATGAGAACATCATCACCTGTGAATTTATACTCTTTTGGAAGTCTTACAGCTTGACTCCTTCCGTTTTGGAACAATTTCGCAGTTTGCATTTGTTCCTCCCGACTATAGTATATATCATGATATATACTATAGTAAAGTAAATTCATCGTTGATCTATGAGCAAGAACATTATCCCCTATAGTCAAAACTGTCGGGGAACTCTGGGTTTTCGTCGGTGCAAATGTCGCCCTCCTTGGCAAGGAGGGCCTGGATGTAGGGGTAGGGGGCAAAAAATGCCTGCCAGGTTTCAGGCGCAACGACCTGCAGCCCCGACAGGGCCCGTTCGTCCATACGGCGCTTTATTTCGGATGCCGAAAGTTCCCGCAGTGCGGTACCGCCCCTGGCGGGTCCGCTGGCAATCGCAAAGGACCAGAGGCCCCCGTACATGCGGATACAGGTGGTCGCTAGTTCTACCCGGGGGAATACGGACCTGAGGGTCCGGTGTATCCGGGCAAAGGCTTCGGGGCGGCAGTCCGGTGATTCGCTGTGCATGATAAAGTAAGCCCGTTCATCTTTGAGAAGCTTTGCCAGGGCTAAAAAGAACTCCCGGCTGTAGAGTCTCAGGGATGGACCTGCCGGATCGGTCATATCCATAATGACAATGTCATATTGATTTTTAGTTGTTTCGACAAAGGTTCTGCCGTCCTGGATATGTATGCTGACTCGATCATCGTCAAAGGCACCCTTGCTGCAGAAGGCGAGCAAAGTCCGGGAAAAATCAATGACCGCCTCGTCCAGTTCTACCAGGTCCACATGACGGACTGTGGGGTGCTTCAGGACTTCCCGCAGGACCCCTCCGTCTCCGCCGCCAATAATAAGCACCCTTTCGGGCTGCGGATGAGCAAGCAGGGGAATGTGAGCCATAGGTTCATGGTACTGAAATTCATTGGCCTCCATAACCTGGGTGGCCCCATCAAGGAGTAAGGTGCGGCCGAATTCCTCGGTCTCCAATAGTTCTATGCTCTGGTATGCTGTTTTGCCGCGGTATAAGATCTTTTTAGCCCGATAAAACCATCCTGAAGTCCGGCTTACCCGCTCACGGATTTCATAGGACTTGGGAAAAAGGCCCTCGCTTGATTTATCTAAGTAATTTTGCCAAATTTCCCGTTCACTAGTCTCATATGGCTTGGCAGAAAGGAGCCATTCTAGAAATTTTCGCATTCGAAGATCTCCTGCATTTCCTTGCGGATGAGCTCCTTAATTCGTTTCCGTTCATCCTGTGAAAGGTCTTCGATCTCAGGTCCAAAAAGATAATCGTTCAGTTTTATCTCTTTTTTCCTCATTTTGGTATGGAAAATATTATCTGAAAGGATGTTGATGTCGTAGACGAGGTAATCCGAAAGCACATCCTCATCGATAAAATCCTGGATTGATGAAATGTCATGGTCAATAAATATTTTGTTTCCCCTGGTGTCCCGGGTAAAGCCCCGAACGCGATAGTCGATAAGCACCACATCCGAATCAAAGCAATCAATAAGATAGTGCAACGCCCTGAGGGGACTAATCATGCCGCAGGTGGATACATCGATATCTACCCGAAAGGTGGCAAGCCCGGTGCTGGTGTCGAATTCCGGATAGGTATGGGCGGTGATATGGCTTTTATCCAAGTGTCCTACAATAGAAGTCTCCGGCATGTGGTTGGTGGAGACCGCGGGACTCAGAACCGGATGATCCTCGTTGATGAGGGCTACCACGCTGGCTCCGCGGGGATCATAGTCCTGGGTGGTAACATTAACTAATTTTGCGTCGATAATCCGGGTTACTTCTTCTATAATAGTTTTCAGTCGCTCCGAATCGTATTCCTGGTCGATATATTCCAGGTATTCTATCTGGGACTCCTGGGATCGGGCATAGCAGAGGTCATAGATGTTAAAACTTAAGTATTTCGTAAGGTTGTTAAAACCTTCGAGCCGTACTTTTCGTCCCCGAACATGTTTGAGCACTCTTTTTGTGCCTCCTAAAAATTGGTATTTTTAAATAGTGTAATATTACGCTTTATTAGTCAAGAAACGGAGAAGACCGCGCTATTCCCTCTTACCATTGTTTAGGTTATAGTGGGTCAATTATGAATAATTCGAGACTGGCATCCTTTGGAGCGACCATTGCAGGTATTCCGGCCCGGCTTCTTGCTCCGTACCGCGGGCTTGGTACTTCTTTATGGTCCATGTTTTTTGCCACCATGATTAACCGTTTTGGCGATTTTGTGGGTTCCTTTCTTGCCCTTTATTTATCCCGGGTGTTGGGCTATGAAGCAGCCCGTACGGGTTTTGTGATTTCTATGGTGTTTACCGCTTCAATGGCAGGTTCTCTTCTCTCTGGCTGGGTCGCTGACCACACAGGCCGTAAAGAAGCCCTCCTTATGTTCCAGAGCGCCGGGGCGTTCATCAATCTGCTACTCAGTTTTATGGTCCATGTTCCTTGGGCGCCCGCACTCATCGTATGTGGCAGCCTCTTTCGCGGCGGGGCCCGGCCGCTCATCGGCGCGGTTCTCACCGATCTCGCCCCTCCGGAAAAACGGAAGGAAGTCTTTGGGCTCCAGTACTGGTCTATCAATGTGGGGGTTGCTCTGGGACCCCTGGTGGCGGCATTTCTATTTGAACGTTCCATTCCTTGGTTATTCCGGGGCGATGCTTTTACGACCCTCCTCTCAGTTCTCTTGATAAGCCAGGGGGTAAAAATGCCCAAGGAAACCCATGTGGCATCCAGTTTAGAACATCATGATGGGCGGGGCGCCTTCCGAGCCTTTGTTTCCCGGCCCATACTGCTTGCCTTTGCGGGCCTTGCAGTCCTTTCCAGTCTAACCTATTCTCAAACCGGCTTTGGGCTTCCCATGACGGTGTCCCATGTGATGGACAAAGCGGGCCCCCGTTCTATGGGATACCTTATGTCCTTGAATGCGGTGGTGGTAATCCTCTTTTCCATTCCGATTGCCCGGCTCCTTCGTTCATGGGCTCCCTTGAGCTGTATGTCCCTTTCCGGCCTTTTTTATGTGATAGGCTTCGGTATGCTTGCCATGCGGCTTCCGTTTATTGGGTTTGCGGTCTCCACGGTTATTTGGACCATCGGAGAAATCGTCTCTTCTATCAACATGGGTGTCTTCCTTGCCCGGCATTCTCCCGCTAATTGGCGGGCTTCCTTTCAGTCTTTTCTGGGGGTCTGTTTTTCTGCGGGCTGGGTAATCGGCCCGCTTACTGGGGGCTGGCTGCTTGGGGGAGGCAACTATGCCCTGCTCTGGTTTGCAACCGCCGCAGTTTGCTTGATCTGGGCGGTCTTAGCGTTTATGGTAGACCGCTGGGACCGGAGGATCCTTGCCTATGAAGCGTAAATTCCAAGATGGGGAAGAGCGGCTTTTGGGTGCGCCAAACAAAGAGAGCCTTCGATTGGCCCCTATTGGGTCAGAGCCGCCCGGCACCGAAGCGGTCCTGCGAACCTTTGTCCGGATCATGGACCTTAAGGGCCTGTTCCGCCAGGGTTGGCTGAAACGGGGTGTCAGCGAAGCGAGGGCTGAATCGGTGGCGGACCACAGTTTTGGCACGGCCCTTCTGGCCCTGCTTTTAGCGGATCGGCTTGGGCATACTGAAGAGTTTGCCGGTCTGGACCGGCTTCGGTGCCTGGAGATGGCCCTGGTCCATGAACTGGGAGAGGTCTACGCAGGGGATATTACGCCGGTAGACGGTGTATCGCCTGAAGAAAAATATAGACGGGAACGGGAAGCTTTCCTTCGGGTTGTGGCTGGTTTACCGGAAGCTGAGCGTCTTCTTGCCCTGTGGGAAGATTTTGAGGAGGGCAAAAGCCCCGAATCCCTTTTTGTTCGCCAGCTTGACCGGCTAGAAATGGGGATTCAAGCGGCGGCCCTCAAAGCAGAAGGATTCAGCGGGATGGATGAATTTCTTGAAAGCGTCCATAGGAGCGTAACCCAGAGGGACTTAAAAGCAATACTGAGCCTGGCGGAAAAAAGCGCTTGGGGTGTATAGTGTTCCATTATGCAGGACCTGATACCGCTTCTCATCTGTGCATACCTCGCTTCCCTCGGTTTCCTGAGACTGCGCCGTTTTTATACCGCACCGTTTTCCCATCTGCAAGGCGGTACTGTTTCCGCCCAAGCGGTACGTTTTTCGGTCATTATTCCTGCCCGCAACGAAGAACACAGGCTCGGCCCGCTGCTTGCATCTTTGCAAAACCAGACGTTTAAGCCCTATGAAATCCTTGTTGTCGATGATGGCTCTACCGATGGGACCGCTCAGCTGGCCCGCCGGTTTGGATGCCGCCTTGTCCAGCCTGCAGATGTCCTATCGGCTGCCCAACTGGAAGCCCCAGGGGCTCTCAGGTGGACAGGAAAAAGCGCAGCCTGCTATGCAGGAGCTCTGGAAGCGAGGGGCGACCGGCTTATTTTTTTTGATGCTGATGTGTCTTTGGCCCCCGATGCCCTGGAGTATCTTGCTTATTACAGCAGACCAGGGGCTGTGCTCAGCGTTCAGCCCTATCACACTATGAAAAGGGCCTACGAACAGTGTTCGCTCTATTTTAACCTGGTTGCTATCCTTGGCCTTGATCTTGGTCAGTGGCGGCATCCCTTTGATACAAAACTCGGTTTTTTTGGTCCCTGTATGGTCATTGATAGGGAAACATACCAGGCTACAGGGGGACACCTTCTGGTTCGGGACTCTATACTGGAGGATATGGCGTTAGGCCAGGCCTTTGCTAAGCTTAAGGTACCCCTCTATTCGATACCCCACAGGAACCGAATCAACTTTAGAATGTACGCCGAAGGTTTTCATACCCTTTTTAACGGCTGGTCAAAAAATATGGCCCTGGGAGCCCAACGATCAAGTCTCTGGACTATCCTGATCATTTCATCAATAATAACCTTATCTTTCAGTATCCCCATAGGGTTGATAAGATCTCTCGCCGCGGCCCAGCTGGGGGCGGGGTTGTTTTTTTGTGCCGCCTATCTTGTTTTTGCCGCTGTTTTATTTTTCGGTGTGCGGCGGATCGGAGCCTTCCGCTGGTGGAGCTCACTCTGTTTTCCCGGTTTTGCTTTCTTTTTTGTGATCGTACTCGCGAGGTCTTTTATGATGCAGCTCTTGCGTCTTCCCATAGAATGGCGGGGCCGGAGGGTTCAGATTAAATGATGGTACTCTTCTATATCCTCGCCAATTCACTTTTTTGGGTGGCGGTTCATTTTGCAAGCGGCTATGTGGTGCATCTTTTCCCGGATAGTCTATACCGGCCGGAG
>JAIWNU010000244.1 GCA_020216655.1 Treponema sp.
ACAATTTCACGCGGCGATGGTGGAATTGGTAGACACGCCAGCTTGAGGTGCTGGTGCCGAGAGGCATGGAGGTTCAAGTCCTCTTCGCCGCAACTTCTTAAAAGGCCGGACTTATTCTTAAGTCCGGTTTTTTTATTATTAAATTGACTTTACGATAGCCTGCGGCTAATTTGCATTTATTTCGCCTAATCGCTGATTAAAAGCAATTTATTGTTTGCGTGAAATAAAAGCTGTCAGCAAATGCATTTTCTCCTGAAGCGAACCTCCGGTTAGTGATTCTAAACGTTTCCGATATTCTGATCTGACCCCCTTAGTCCCGCGTAGGCAGGTACAGGTTTGCGTGTGCCAGGCCTGCTGAGATACAAATCGAATAATGCTTTCTTCTGGAGTATAAAATAAAGGACGTATCAAGGTAACATGAAAAGATTCATAGTACCTTTTGGGCTCAAGTACATCAATTTTACCCTGTAAAAGCAAATTCATAAGCAGGGTTGTAAGCGTATCATCAAGGTGGTGCCCAAAGGCGATTTTATTATACCCATGTTCTACCGCATAATGCATAATGGCAGCCCTTCGCTGTGTTGCACAGGTATAGCAATCTAAAGAAGTAAAATCTCCGGTTCCCTGAGGCTGACTGAGGATAGCAAGGGGAATATTCCATGAACTATAGAGGGATACCAGTTCCGTATTATAAGGAGTAACGTTGTTGTGGATGTATATTGCCCCAAGGGAGAAGGCGCTATTTTTCCAATATCTCATCTTAGAAAGGATGTAACTCAGAGCCAAAGAGTCTTTTCCGCCTGAAGCTCCTATGAGTATCTTATCATCCTTTTCTATTAAATCGAAATCTTGAATGGCCTTTGCAACGGATTTAAAAATATTCATTGATTGTCGGGATGGGCGGATTTGAACCGCCGATCTCTTGCTCCCAAAGCAAGCGCCTTAGCCACTAGGCTACATCCCGGAATAATATGATGAGAATATATCAAAATCTTCATGCTTGGTCAATTATCTTCATTATCATTACCAGGCGGGAAAAGATACAAATCAGGAATTTTGAATGTTCTCTGCATAGAAAAGCTTGTTTGAGCCTGATCTTCGCTTGTTACGTGTATAGTAAAGAAATGCTGCAGGGGCTCAAAATTGTCAGCCCTTATAAATATGGAAAAGGAAAAAGTTTTTTCCATCCCCGCCTTTTCAGTACTTTTGGGTTTGGGCCAAAATGTAAAGGTTCCGGCGGTGTTCGGGATAAGCCTGTAGGGATTCTGCCAATTGGGATCTATCATGGGAGCAAGCTTTCCGTCTTCGAGCAGTTCCACATCGATATTATTAACGGGCTCAAAATTAAGACCGTTAAAAATGCGACCTATAATGGTGGGAAAATTAAAGACCGGTCCTTTAATGCTCAGCGGAGATTCCCGGTCTGCGGGATTATGGGCAAAATGGGGCCGCAGAGATTTGGCAATCTTATGGTGCCCCTCGTAGATTAACGATACAATGTCTGCATCTTCTTGTTGTTTTTCTATTGTTTCACTTTCAGTCCTTGCAACACCTCTGCTTGATACCACATATTTGGGAGGCAACCGATTCAAAACATAGCAGGCCGTGTCGAGTCTACATTGAAAGCAGGTACAGGGTCTGTCGGGTTTAGCTTCTTTTTCAATAGAGTCAAATATTTCATGGATGAGGCTTAAAACCCTATCTTCGGTTGTATTATGGATATCCATTGTGTGCTCCTTCTCTATAAGTGTAGCCAATTCTCTGTATTTCGCAAGTTTTCTTGTATCTTGTTAGATTCCATAACAGCTTCATATAGCTCAGGGGCAGCGAATAGGCGTATCATTCTGAGCCTTTCTGTAAAGGCTGAGATTGTTTCAGAGGTAAAAACCGTAGTACCAGTTAAGAAGAGCTTATTTGATTCATAAAGAAGCAGATCTGTTTCAAATGAGATTGGTTCTGGGATATCAAGAATAATTTGACTCTCTGAAACCGTTGTATTAAGGCTGCGGGACAGAAATGCCGCAAGCAGCGTTTCAGCGCTTTCCCTCGCTTCCCAGCTCATTTGTCTGTTGCTTGCATCTAGAGGAAGAGGTATTTCAAGTATTGGCTGCCATAAGTGCCCTGACTGGACCAATTGTATAAGCTTAAAAGGTTCATAATCCAGGGCTGCAAACTTAGTAAAGAGTCCGCTGTCATCTAAATTATACAGATCTTCTGGATGAATAATGGTTTTTGCAAGTCCATACCGAATTGCTTTTTTAATCATCACGGTAGCAGAACGGACTTCCCGATGCCAATAGACCGATCTGTACATAAGATACTTGGCAAAAAGGAGAGCTTCTATGCTGGGAATTCCTTTTATATCGATAGATACACCGCGATCTTTGTGCGGATACAATCGGCTCAATGTAAAATCAATGTCCTGATTGCCATAAGGAACACCGCAATGGTAGGCATCTCTGTTTAAATAATCCAACTTGTCTGGATCGAGCACGCCGGAAAGTAAATTGCGATAAAAATGTATTTCCTTATTATCTTGAGAGGGGAGGGAATGGTCTACAATAGCAGCGGTCATGTAGGGATCTGCCCCAGTTCTGCCGATAAGGGACTTTAATTCATGAGACAAAATGAGGCGCCCCGTAAGAACTTCATGTTGTTCAAGCGGTAAATCTTTTAGGCTGTGGGTATAGGGAAAATGGCCAATATCATGAAGCAGGGCCGCACAGAGAAATGAAAGGATCCCTTGTGGACTCACCCATTCATCAGCCCCCCGTTCGACAAGCTGCAGGATAAGCTTTTTTGCCAAATGGTAGACGCCGATGGAATGGGCTGCCCTTGTATGGGTTGCGCCGGGGTACACCAAATAGGTAGGTCCCAACTGCCGGATATGATGCAAACGATTAAACGGAGCAGATCTGCAGAGTTCTCCTATAGCTGGTGTCACATATATATGTCCCCAAATATTATCCCGGTAAGGTTCAA
>JAIWNU010000082.1 GCA_020216655.1 Treponema sp.
TGCTGTTCCCCATCGTCACTGATGAGCCGAACCTCACGTACCCGGATCTGTTCGTTGATCCGCAAATCCTTATCCGCCAACTGACCTCCTCGTAAGCCGTGAACACAACGGGGCATGTGCATACGACTTTCTCAAAACTATACCAAATAAGCAGCTACTATGTCCAGTCCTATTGCTTTCATTATTACAGTCGTGATACGCTCCGATCATGATACTCTTCAGTATATTATGGATTCCTTCTTTGTATATGTTTGTCGAGGCTCTCCAGCAGCCCCGGGACCAGGAAAAAAAAGGCCTTATCCTCGCTGTTCTGGGAGGCTGTCTCCTGAGTGTAATGACGTTCTTTATACCAAATCTTCTTCCGGAAGGTTCGTTTGGATTTTTACGCTGGCTGCACGGTTTTGTGGATGTTATCACGGTGCCGGTTCTGCTGCCACTAGTGTTCCGATATATGCTGCAAATTCGTTACCGGCATCAATCCTACATAGAAATACATCAATTCGTTTTGGTGTGGCTTATACCTGTTGCGCTCGTAAAAGGCATTCAATGGAATTTTCACAAAGATGCTATTCTCTTGGTACTTACCCCGCTCCTCTGGGGAGCCCAGGCGATCGGTATCCCCTGGGCCTTAGAAAAGGCGGAAGAGGAAATTGGTTTTATGTCTTTCCTCAGTTACGCAACCGCAGTTCTTTTGCCCCTCTTGGCGAGCACCGCCTATTGGGGCTTTTTCTCAAAGTTATATGCAGCCGCTGTACCTGCAGCTCTCATCAGCACGCTGCCAAGCATCTGGTGGCTTGTGACGGCTTACCGGAAAACGCTCAAGGGCTAAAACTTTTGGCTCGAATTTTAATGGCCCCTCATTTTATCATGAGGGGCCATTTATTATTATGCCTTGCCGGCAGAACCTAATACGTTGATATTTTTATGCATATAGAGCTTTTTAAGCTCATCCCGGGCGGGGCCTAGGTATTTACGGGGATCGAACTCATCCGGCTTTTCTGCAAACACTTTGCGGATCATCGCGGTCATGGCAAGGCGGCCGTCGGAGTCAATGTTGATCTTGCAGACCGCGCTCTTGGCTGCCCGGCGAAGCTGTTCTTCGGGAATACCGACCGAATCTTTCATGCTGCCGCCGTATTTTTCGATCATCTTTACATATTCAATCGGTACGGATGAAGAACCATGGAGTACGATGGGAAATCCGGGGATCCGCTTTTCGATTTCTTCCAGGATATCGAAGCGGAGGGGTGGGGGAATGAGGATGCCATTAGCATCCCGGGTGCACTGTTCGGGTTTAAACTTGGTGCGGCCATGGCTGGTTCCAATGGAGATTGCCAGTGAATCGACACCGGTCTTTTTTACAAAGTCCTCTACTTCCTCAGGCTGGGTGTAGTGGCTGTGCTCTGCCGAAACGTCATCTTCCACACCGGCCAGCACGCCGAGCTCACCTTCTACGGAAACGTAGTCTTTCCGGGAATGGGCGAACTCGCATACCTTTTTGGTGAGGGCAACGTTTTCTTCATAGGGGAGGTGGGAGCCGTCGATCATGACCGATGAGAATCCAGATTCAATACAATCCTTGCAGAGTTCAAAACTGTCCCCGTGGTCCAGGTGCAGTACGATTGGAATGTCATAGCCAAGCTCATGGGCATATTCAACCGCGCCGCGGGCCATGTGGCGCAGAAGTGTCTGGTTTGCATACTTACGGGCACCGGAAGATACCTGAAGAATGACAGGAGACTTGGTTTCAACACAGGCCTGAATGATAGCCTGGAGCTGTTCCATATTATTAAAATTGTATGCCGGAATAGCATACCCGCCGTTCACTGCTTTTTTGAACAGTTCCACGGTGTTTACAAGCCCAAGTTCTTTATAGCTGGTCATGGAAACTCTCCTTACTCTAAATAGAATTTGCTCGATTTTATGCTAGCGGGCCTGCTTGGTCAAGGATGGCGCAAGAATCAGTCATGTTATGGCCACTGTATCAATTGAAAGAAAATTTGCTATAGTTCAGGTTGATGAACATAATTTGGCAAGCGGGCCGCAAAATACGCTTCTCTATTTTATCAATCTTCTTTCTGATAATACTTTCTATAGGAATCTTGTTTGTATCTCGGCCTGGTGTCTATGTCATGACCGATGATACGGAACTTTTTATTTATGGAAAAAATAGGGCGATTGTAGAGACCCTTAAAGCCTCCTTTTTTCTGTTTCGGCCGGTATTTATTCTCTCCATGCCCCCATCTGGCGATTTAGACCTCCAATTGGCATCTATCGAAAAATCTGCGCCTTCGCCGGGGGCCCTCATTGTCCCGATTCGCTATCAGCCTGCAGCTGAGGCGTATTCAAAAAAGTATCCTCAGGTTGATGTTATCTTATGGGGGCAGGGGAGTGCTTCTAGCTTTGTAAATACCTTTTTTGTCGATTATGCAGCGGATATGAGCCGGGCTGCCGGAATTGCCGGCCCCTTGGCATCTAAAACGGGGCTTCCTCCTGCGATTATGTTTCCTCTGTCTTTTGCTGAAGAATACCGGAACCAGCTTAAGCAGGCCTTCGATGAGGGTTTATTGGCCTATGGGTTTTCTCAAGGGGCAGTCGTTTTAGATAAGAGCAATGAAGCAGGTCAGGCACTATCTTCGGTGACCCTTTTCCCCTCCGATTTTTCATTGCAGTCAATTTCAGCTCCGATGATACTCTTTTCCGGTATCCGAAAAGACCTTTTATCCAAGTCAGTTATAGCGGTATTTGATGATTCCCCCTGGCCCCACATAGCAGCCCTGGTATCACGTGAAAAACGTTTCCTTTCGGTTTTGAATGATGAACTGTAAAACAACGCTCCAGATTAAATTATTTTTTACTAAGGTTTGACAAAGCCTATGCAAGGAAATATAATCTTATTCAATAACCTTTCAACGATGATCGGCAAAAGGAGTAAGGGATGAAACACGGCGGTTTCAAAGCTGTATGCCTGGCTCTATCGGTATGCATGACAGTAGCATCTGTCTTTGCTGCAGAAGAAAAGGCTGTAAACCTGGAATCTAGGATTTTGGAAAATTTTGACGGATCTTCCGGTTATGTCTGGAAGGTAAATGCAAGCAAGTTTGCAACAAAGACGGATAAGGAGACTTTTCCGAAACTTGCATACATAAAAACCTGGCCTGCGGCAATTCATGGTTACAACCGGGAAGGCAAGGATATTAAAAGTCTCGGTATTTGGGGCCGTTTTGACCGGAAAGGTTACAACTGGATCGACATTTACCCCGTAGCCAAGGATGACAAGGACGAGAATCCCGCTGAAATCCCGATCCCCGGCCGGGTCCAATTGCTTGATATGTGGGTCTGGGGCGCCAATTTTAACTATTATCTGGAAGCCTATGTACGGGATTACAAGGGTGTTGTCCATATTATCAATATGGGAGACCTTAATTTTGAAGGCTGGAAAAACCTGCGCATCAATATTCCCTCCAATATTCCCCAGGAAAAGCGCACGCTTCCCAAACGGCAGGCCCTGACACTGGTGAAGTTCCGCATCTGGACACGGCCCGTTGAGCGGGTGGACGATTTCCAAGTCTATATCAATCAGATTAAGGTATTGACCGATACCTTTGAAACCCTTTTTGACGGCGATGAGCTTGCCGATCCCGCGCGGGTCCAGGAACTTTGGACTGCCGGTTCTAATGCAAAAAATTAAGGAGACCGTCATGAAGCGAAGCATATTTGTTTTCATCCTTCTGGCCAGTACCGCCCTTATGTTTGCCCAGACTGAAGTCGGAGCCCCCAATCCTGAAAAGGTGGGTGTAGAATCGGCCCAACAGAAACTGAAAGAAGTCTCTGTCGATAAGTTTGAACAGGCAGGTTTTTGGATTTCTAAAATGTCATCCGACGAAGGCTTTACCACCACCCGTCTTTTCGAAGGCGGTCCGGCTGGCAAGACTCCCATCGCCGAAGAGAAAAACTTAAATATTCCCGATAAATATGTATTGGGTACCCGGGTTGACTTTCTGAGGCGGGGATTTAACACTTTTACCATTCTTCCCCTGCGTCCAATTCCGATTGAAGGCATTACTAAGACCATTTCTGTCTGGGTTGTTGGCCGAAATTATAATCATACCCTGAAAATTATGATTCAGGACTTTTTTGGCAGGGAATATGAGCTGTATATGGGTAAGCTCAATTTCCAGGGATGGAAAAAGCTGACCGTGGCAATTCCGCCCCAGGCTCCGGATGGCCGCAATGGTATAGTTCAGCGAGATTATCACTATAATTCCCAGATGGGTATAAAGGTCACTGGATTCAAAGTAGAATGCGATCCCATGGAGTCCTACGGAAGTTATTACTTCTATTTGGACGATCTTCGGGCCGTTACTGATCTCTTTGCTGAAGAGAACCGGGACCCCGACGATATGGTCGATAGCTGGTAATTCTATATAACAGGTCATTAAGGGCTGCCCATATAGTGGGCAGCTTTTTTTTATTATTAACTGAGGATTTTTTAACAGTGCTGTCTTAAAGTCCTCGATGTGGCGCAGTGCTTGCTTTCGATTGCGTTTCAGCCTCAGGTCTTTGTTTGTCTGCGATACAGATAAAATGCACCTTTTTTACCAACTCTTTCAATAAGACCCATTCGATGCAATACATAAACCGCCTTTTGTACGGAAGAATAATTGTGCAATTCTCTGCTTGGTGAGCCAAACGCAGCATCGATAGGTTTTCTGGTCATCGTTTGTTCATCCAGAAAACGATTATAGATATCCCGAATAGTGAATGTTTCTTCTATACTAAAGGGAATAAAAGCAAGATAAGAGTCTGGGTATAGGAGGGTAATTGTATCGTGAATATAGAGCAGGCTTTTGTCAGAGATGCTTATCCCTTGTCTTCTCCAGGATCCCTTTCCATCCTGTATTCTTTTTTCCAATATATCAAGAGCAATTAGTTCTATAGTAATATTTTTATGTATGGCAAGCTCTGGGCCGTGCATAAGAGCCTTAAAGAGATCCCAGAGGCTTCCTTTTTTAGGGCTGCGCCGTTTTCGTATGAGACTCATGTCCGCTGAATATGTTTCTATATATCGATTGCGTATAATGGGATGTACTATTTTTACAGTATGGTTTTGGCCTATATGTCTCAGCTTGTTTTTAAGGGGCCCAAAGCTGCCCGTCTGAATCTCTACTAATTGGCCGCTTGGTGTTTTACAGTCGCAAAAATAGGTGCCTACTGGAACTTCCTGTTCACCGTCGGGCCCTGCATACATCAATTTTAGCTCAGCATGCAGGGTGCTTTCCCGGTTAAATTCGGACATATTCGGCCAATTCTGCTGCGGTAAGCTGTTCTAAATAGTGATAAATTTCGCAGCCTCCCCGATGTTCCTTCTTGCTTATCTGCGAAATCCTATACACCAGTGTTTTGGTTGTTCTGAGCGGAAGCGGTACAGGATTACCATTTATATCGACGAGCATATTAATAGATAATCGTTCAGGAATTTCCTGAATGTCCCCTTCGGGAAAAACAATAAAGTTTTCTTCGCTGTACATGGTGAGAAGATACCCTGCTTTGATGTCAAATGCAACTGCTGGCATCTGCATGCAAACCAGAGCAACCGTACTGCTATATACTCATGCTGCAGATACTAAACAGAATTGTAGTTAAATAGTACAAAAAATTACTATTTATAATCTTTTCTTTTCTTCTTTGTATTGACTGAGGAAATTTATGTGTCAATAATGTAAACAAGTGGGAAATAGTGGGAAAATATAGGAAAAAGTGGAATGGAGCTGTTGACTGGTGAGTTTAAAAACACCTTGGATGAAAAGGGGCGCCTCAGCCTTCCAGCTCGGTTGCGAGCTGAATTGCCCGGTAATATTTTGGTGATGACCCAGGGTGTTGACCGTTGTCTGTGGCTCTTTTCCCCTGAGCAATGGAAGGCCCTGTCCCGGAAATTGATGGAAGCCACTTCTCCGTTTCAAGCCCGTTCCCGCATGGTACAGCGAAGAATCATAGCGCCTGCTCAGGAAGTAGAAATTGATAAGGCTGGCAGGATTGCCATTCCGCAGAGTCTCAGGGAATTTGCAGCTTTAAACCGGGAATGTGTGATCCTTGGAATTGATAAATATATAGAAATTTGGGATGCGGATCAGTACCGGCAGTACTGGGATGAAAATGAAGCAGAATTCCGATCTGCGGCGGAAGAGCTGGGCTCGGTATTCCTGTAAGGGGAGGGGATGAATGGAATCTGAAGTTGTCCAATATGTGCATACCCCGGTACTGCTTGCAGAAACCCTGCATTATCTAGCTCCCCGCGGTGAAAATGCCCTCATGGTAGATGCTACTCTTGGCGAAGGCGGCCATAGTTATGCTTTTCTTTCCCAGTTCCCGACACTTCGCATCATTGGAGTAGATGCAGACCCAGTGATACAGGAAGTTGCCCGGAAACGACTTTCTGTGTTTGGTGAGCGGATTCACTTCTATTCTGGATGGTCTCATACGTTTTTTGCCGAATATCCCACCGAAATAAAACGCCCGGATCTTATTCTTATAGATCTGGGCATAAGTCTTTTCCATTATGAGAAAAGCGGCAGGGGGTTTAGTTTCAGAAAGGGCGAAATACTTGATATGAGGTTAGATCCCCATTTTGGACCCAGCGCTGCGGATCTGGTAATGCAGCTTCCTGAGGGTGAATTGGCTGACCTCATTTATCAAAATGGTGAAGAACGCTATTCCCGGCGTATTGCCCATGCCATAGTTGAGGCACGGAAAAGAAGTAAAATCGAAACAACCGATGCGCTTGCGGCCCTTATAGAAAAAGCAGTCCCCGCATCTTACCGGCATGGACCGATACATCCAGCTACCAGGACGTTTCAAGCCCTTCGTATTTCGGTAAACGGCGAACTGAGCCGTCTTGAGTCCTTGCTTGACTCAGCACTGCATGTTCTGGAAAATGGCGGGCGGCTTGGAGTAATTACCTTTCATTCTCTCGAAGATCGAATAGTAAAAAATTTTTTCCGGAATCAGAACAAGGACTGCACCTGTCCGCCTGAAGCGCCGATATGTACATGTAAGGGACAGCGGACAGTTGCACTGGTTACAAAAAAGCCGGTTGTTCCTGGGCCGGAAGAAATACGAGCCAATCCCCCCAGCAGGAGTGCAAAATTGCGGGTAGTGGAAAAAGTTTTGGAGGAAAACCTGTAATGCTGAAGCGGCTTTTGTTGTATTTCTGGGTTATAAGTATCCCCATCTTTTTTGGTTTGAACGCGTGGCAGGCTGCCCGATACTATCAGCTTGCGGAAGAGGTTCGCAGGCTGGAAAAAGTACAGCAGGATCAGATAGAACAAAATAAGCGGATTGTAGCTGGTATCGCCGTATTGTCTGGCTCAGAGCGAATTGCAAAAATTGCCCGGGATGAGCTCTTGCTGCAGAAAAAGGATCCTTCAGAAATTATGCAGATTCATATTGGTAAAAGGACGAATCAAGATGGCTGATTCCCTATTGATGTCCCTGGATGAGCTCGTTCAGGCTGTAAAAGGAACTGTGTTATATGCCTCCCCGGCCTCTAAAAAGGGCTTTTCGTCCGTTACAATAGATTCCCGTAAAGTAGTTCCCGGTAGTCTCTTTGTTGCACTGCCAGGATCAACCCAGGATGGGCACAATTACATAGAAAGCGCCTTTTCATCCGGAGCCGCAGTTGTTTTAATGCAGGAAGACCGGATCCAGGATTACAAAGACCGGGCTGTTGAGGGGGCGCAAAAACAAGAGGCTACAGTTATTGCGGTTCCGAATACGCTGCATGCACTGCAGCAGGCAGCGAAAACATATCTCGATAAGTTCCCTCATTTACTAAAAATTGGTATTACCGGATCGTCCGGGAAAACGACGGTTAAGGAGCTTACTGCAGCTATCTTACGGCAGGAAAAACAAGTTATCATGAATGAAGGAAACTTGAATTCCGAAACAGGACTTCCGCTGTCGGTCTTTTCCGTTCGCGCAGAACATCAGATTGGTGTTTTTGAAATGGGAATGAACCGGCAGGGTGAAATCGCCGAGCTTGCGGTGGTTCTGCGACCCCATATTGCGTTAATAACCAATATCGGAACTGCCCATATCGGAATTCTCGGTTCAAAGGATAATATTGCTAAAGAAAAAAAAGCTATTTTTTCTCAATTTAACGGAAAAGAGCTAGGCCTTATTCCCGAATACGATACCTATGCAGATTTTCTTGCCAGGGATGTGAATGGACAAGTTAAATGGTATGGGCCCCGTTCAACCCCGCTTTTTGGAGGCGGACGAAATCTGGGACTTGATGGTATCGAATTGCTCTGGGGCGGTAAAACAATCCGTATAGCCCTTGCGGGGCAGCACAATATTTTAAACGCCCTAGCTGCGTCGGCCTTGGCAGAGAGTGCGGGAGCTAGTAAAGAAGCGGTCTATAATGGTTTATCTTCGGTGAAACCGCTTTTTGGACGGGGAGAAATTTTTAAGGGACCTATTACCTTAATTCGTGATTGTTATAATGCTAACCCTGAATCGACTATTGCCGCCATTGAGTTTTGTGATGATCTTAATTGGTCAGGCAAAAGAATTTATGTGATTGGATCCATGCTGGAACTGGGCGCTGACTCTGAGGCGGAGCATCGCAGGGTTGCTTCTGTTCTATCTCATTCAAAGGCGGATGTCATATTCCTTTTTGGTGCGGAAACCGAATGTATGCAGGAAGTTCTGCGCACTAATGCAAAAGCAAAGGTTTGGCATACCACTGATATGGAATTGCTTAAAAAGGAACTTGCTTCCGCTGTATCTGAGGGGGACCTGGTTCTCCTTAAAGGATCCCGGGGAGTTGCCCTGGAGCGATTAACTGATGTTGTAAAAAGTCAAGGAGTATAGTCATGTTTCTTGAGTATTTATATCCCCTGGTGAAATACTTTACCCCCTTTAACGTTTTCCGATATCTTACATTCAGAGCTGCCTATGGAGCCCTGACCGCCCTGTTTATCTCATTCCTATTCGGGCCAAGGATTATCGAAGCGCTTCGCACCCTGAAAGTCGGCCAGTCCATACGGGATGACGGCCCCCAATCGCACCTCAAGAAGGGCGGTACCCCTACTATGGGCGGTACCCTGATCATTTTGGCTGTTGTAGTCTCTGTTATCCTGTGGCAGGATCTGCATAATTTTTATGTATGGCTCACTTTGGCAGGTTTTCTTGGCTTCGGTGCAGTCGGATTTATAGACGATTACCTCAAGGTGACCCAAAAAAACTCTAAGGGCCTTCCCGCCTGGGCAAAACTGGTTGGGCAGTTCGGAGTAGCTATAGCGATAACAGTGACTCTGTACTATTCACAGGACGATCACATCACCAAGCTGTATATTCCTTTTTTCAAAAATCCTGTGATCGATATGGGATGGACATGGATTCCGTTTGCAGTGCTGCTTTTGGTATGGGAATCCAATGCGGTTAATTTGACCGATGGTCTTGACGGTCTTGCCATTGGCTTGGTTATTCTCGTCTTTATTGCCCTTTCAATCCTTACCTATTTAAGCGGAAGGGCTGACTATGCTGCCTATCTTGGTATCCCCTATCTCCCGGGCGCAGGAGAGCTGACTATTTTTTGCCTTGCGGTGGTCGGCGCGAGCGTTGGTTTCCTTTGGTTCAATGCGCACCCTGCTGAAGTGTTTATGGGCGATGTGGGTAGCCTCTCCCTTGGCGGCCTCATGGCAGTTCTTTCCTTAATTATCAAGAAAGAGATATTGATTTTAATTATCGGGGGAGTATTCCTGCTGGAAGGTCTTTCGGTTGTTTTGCAGGTTGTTTCTTACAAATTTAGGAAAAAACGCATCTTTAAGATGGCGCCCCTGCACCATCATTTTGAACTGTCCGGGTGGGCCGAAACAAAGGTTGTTATTCGGTTCTGGATTTTGGGAGGGCTTTTTGCCCTTATCGCTATTTCAACACTGAAAATACAATGAGCAATTATAATCTGGGGATGGAGTGGGCCGGCGCAAAAAAGCAA
>JAIWNU010000083.1 GCA_020216655.1 Treponema sp.
GCGGATCCACTGTTAGTGAGTATTATACTTTTCATTTTAGGCATCGGTCTTGTGACCCTGTATTCGGCAAGCTATGCATATGCTCAAAGAGCCTTTAATGATAGTAATTACTTTATCAGTCGTCAGATAAAATTTGCCCTTCTAGGGCTTTTGCTCTTTTTTATAGCCTCAAGGATCAACTTAGACCTCATTCGTAAAACAATAAAACCTTTGGTTCTCGGGACTCTTTTATTATGTTCCCTCCCTCTATTTCCCGGTTTGGGTATAGTTAAAAATGGTGCAAGCCGCTGGATCAACCTGGGATTCTTATCATTCCAGCCATCGGAATTAGCAAAAATTGTGCTTCCCCTCTATCTAGCACATATGTTTGATAAAAAGCAGGATAGTCTGCATGAAAGTAGAAAAACGACCATTCCGCTCACTATTATTGTGTTGGCATTCTTTTTTGTAGTTTACCTGCAGAATAATTTTTCTACCGCCTCGTTTCTCTTTTTTAATGCCATGATTATCTTTTTCTTAGCTGGCGTAAGATTCCGCTATTTTGTCAGTCTTGCAGTGGTTTCCCTTCCTTTTGCAACTATTATGATTTTATCAAGGGAACATCGTTTGCATCGCTTACTCAATTTTTTGCAGCCTAATTGGGATCCCCTTGGCACGGGCTTCCAAGTACGGGCTTCCATACTCACAATAATGTCCGGCGGCTTTTGGGGGAAGGGAATAGGGCAGGGACAGCGAAAAATTGCCAGTGTGCCAGAAATTCAGTCGGATTTTATTTTTTCTTCCTTCGCAGAAGAAACCGGATTTCTAGGTGTTACCCTATTTTTTGCGGTGGTTCTGTTTTTAATGTTCCGGAGCTATCGTGCTGCCCTGCGGAGTGATTCAGTGTTCCTGAGGCTTCTGCTTCTCGGCATCGCGACCATGCTGATTTCTCAAATAGTCCTGAATATGGCAGTCGTTGCTGCGGTTGTTCCTGCCACTGGGGTTCCCCTGCCGTTTTTTTCAGCCGGCGGTTCATCCCTTGCCATGATGCTGACGGCAGCAGGCCTGCTCGTGAACGGTTCGAGACAAAGTGCAAAGATGGAGGATGCAAATGTCTGATGGCTTTTTATTTATTGATCAAATAGTAAGTACCGAAGCCGAAGCACCTCGTTATTCTCGAAAGGAATCGATCCTAAAAAGAATTACCATTATTCTGGCAATTATTCTGGGAATTGAATTGCTGTATTTTCTTTGCGTTGTTCCGTGCATGCCCTTAAAAGCCGTCAGAGTAAGCCCAATCAACGGAATGCAGCGGCACGAATTGCTGCAATACGCGGGAATATCCGAATCGACCAGCTTTATAAGTATGGATGTAAAAAGGGCGACAGAGGCATTGCTTTCTCTTCCATTGGTAGAATCCGTATCTATTACCAGACATTTCCCTGATGCTGTTGATATCGTCATAACAGAGCGGGCCGCTGTCGCAGTCTCTCTTGCAAAAGTGTCAGGCAAGCTGGTACCGGTTTATATTGATAAACATGGCGTCATATATAAGATTGGAGGAGAAGCGATTCCTAACTTGCCTCTTGTATCAGGTTTGGTGTTTGATCAGGTTGTGCCGGGTATGCGTCTGCCTGAACAACTGAAGAGTTTTTTTACTTCCCTGGAGACTTTGGAAAGGAGCAATCCTGTCTTGCTTCAGGCCTTGTCGGAATTACGGATACAGCAAAAGGCCTATGGCGGCTATGAAATTATTGTATATCCTGCCCAGAATGTGGGGAGGGTCAGGCTCGGCTCTGAGTTGAATGAAGAAGTGCTTCGGTATATGATGCTGGTTCTGGATGTGCTTGCATCCAAGGGCATTCAAGCTGATGAAATTGATTTCCGGACGGGTACAATTTCGTATCGGACTAAGGAGGCCTCCTCTGGCTAGCGAAGATTTGGTGGTCGGACTCGATATTGGTACGACCAAGGTATGTGCCATTATTGGCGAACGAAATGAATATGGTACTCTTGAGATAACCGGTATTGGAACGAGTCCTTCTACGGGTCTGCGTAAAGGCGTGGTTGTCAATATTGAAGCAACCCTTCGTTCCGTAGCTGCGGCCATAGAAGCGGCTGAAATGATGAGCGGCCGTGAAGTCCACGCATGTTATACCGGTATCGGCGGATCCCACATAGAAGGCATTAATTCCCGGGGTGTCGTAGCCGTAACCGGCAAAAATAGAGAAACCAGGGAAATCGCGCAGGCCGATATTGACCGGGTCATCGAGGCGGCCCGGGCGGTGGTCATCCCCATGGATCGGCAGGTGCTCCATGTTATTCCCCAAACCTATATTGTGGATGACCAAAAGGGCATTCGGAATCCCTTAGATATGATCGGTGTCAGGCTCGAAGCGGAGGTTCATATCATAACCGGTTCGGTTACATCGGCCCAAAATCTTGTAAAATGTGTGAACCGTGCTGGTTTCCGGGTACAGGACCTGATCCTGCAATCTCTTGCCGCGGGCCGTGCAGTCCTTACCCCTGAAGAAAAGGAGCTTGGTGTTGCCTTAATCGATATGGGAGGAGGCACCACGGATATTCTTGTCTATGCTGAAGGAGCTCCCTATTATACTGCAACCATTCCAGTCGGAGGCTCCCAGGTTACGAGCGACCTCTCGATACTTAAAAATATTTCCTACGAATCGGCTGAAAAAATAAAAATTCAGGCCGGTTGCTGCTGGGAAAGTCTTTTAGATGGAGAAGAGGATGTCCTAGTTCCCGGTGTGGGTGGTAGGCCGCCTGTATCTATTCCTCGGCTGCAAATTCTGCGCATTATTCAGCCGCGGATAGAAGAATTATTCCATCTTGCTAAAGAAAAAATTGACAAATTAAGCCTCGCAAGGCCCCTTGGCGGCGGCATTGTGCTAACCGGAGGGGGCTCTCAATTGGTCGGTGTGGCTGAATTGGCTGCCCATATCTTCAATCTGCCGGTCCGTGTTGGCGTTCCCCTTTCCGTGGGAGGTCTTGTGGAGGAATATCGTAATCCTACCTACGCGACTGCGGTGGGACTTGTGTTAGAAGGCGCTGACCGGGAGGTTTTTCATCCATCGGAACGGGGCGACTCGCGGAACCGTGAGCGAACCCAGGGGTCCTTTGTGTCGAAACTTGCGGAGTGGCTTAAAAAAGAGTTTTTCTAATCATAGTATCATCCGGTGGGGACCGGATAAAATAGTGGTTTTGGGGGGGGGAATATGAATATTGAGGTACTGGAAGAACGCACCAATGGGCCGAGTCCCACAGTAATTAAAGTCATCGGTGCAGGCGGCGGCGGATCTAATGCGGTGAACCGGATGATCGAATGCGGACTTAAAAATGTCCAGTTCATCGCCGCAAATACGGATCAGCAGGTTCTGGAACTTTCTAATGCTCCGGTCAAGCTGCCCATAGGATCGAAACTAACCTCTGGTCTCGGTGCCGGCGGAAAGCCTGAAATTGGCGAAAAGGCCGCGCTGGAAGACCGTGATATGATCGCCAATGCTCTTAAAGGGGCCGATATGGTGTTTATCACTGCCGGCATGGGCGGTGGTACCGGTACGGGAGCTGCACCGGTTATTGCGTCGGTGGCTAAGGAACTTGGAGCTTTAACTGTCGGTGTGGTCACCAAGCCCTTTGAGTTTGAAGGAAAGTATAAAATGCGTCTTGCCGAAGAAGGCATTGCCAAAATGCGGCAGGCTGTGGATACGCTGATTGTCATTCCAAATCAGCATCTCCTCAAGATTGTCGATAAAAAGACTTCAATAAAAAATGCCTTCCTTATTGCTGATGATGTACTCCGCCAGGGCGTACAGGGCATATCGGATCTCATTACCATTCCGGGTATTATCAATATCGATTTTGCGGATGTCCGCAGTACCATGGAAGGCCAGGGAGATGCCCTTATGGGTATCGGAATCGGCACCGGAGAAAACAAAGCGGTCGATGCGGCAACCAACGCAATCAATAATCCTCTGCTGGAAGACTGCCGGATTGAAGGGTCCCGTCGTATCCTGGTCAATGTAACCGGTGGGGATGATCTCACGCTGACCGAATACCAGGAAATTGTGCAGATTATTACCGCCAATGCGGATGAGGATGCGATTATCATTTCCGGTACTGCTATGGATCCTACCTTCCAGGATAAAGTGCAGGTTACAGTCATTGCCACCGGTTTTAATGGTGCGGCAAAGCCGGGACCAAAGGCTACCGTATTAGCCGAAAAGGGACGAAACATCGACAGTGATTTTATCCGTTTCGATGAATGGCAGACCATGACGGGAAAGAAAAGTTCTGATTTTCTAAGCCACCGAAACTTAGGCGACGATGATCTTGATATTCCTACGGTAATCCGGGATCGTAAATTTGCCCAGGAACTGCTTGGTTCGGATAAGGCAAGGGCCGAAAAAAAGGAATACTGATTCATGAATGGGGCCCCTTTGCTTTCAGCCTATCATTCCCGGCTTCTTGCGATTGAACATAGATCTCCGCTCACCGCTGAGACCTACGAAGCAGAAATAGCTCGTTTGCTGGATTGGGCGGAGCGGGAACAACAAAACGTAATAGAGTTGGATGCTCAGGTTTTGCAGCGCTATCTGGAATTTCGCAGGGATGTTCAGGCTTTGGATTCCCGGTCTGTCGCAAAGGCTATTTCGGCCCTCAGGTCTTTCTTCCGTTTCCTTTTCGATCAAGGGCTCAGGCAGGATAACCCCGCAGCCCTTTTGGAGGCTCCTCGAAAGAGACAGCGAATACCTAAGGTACTTGCCCGGGAGACGGTGGATGCCCTGCTCTCCAGCATACCCCTCGATAATCCCCGAGGTGTCAGGGACAGGGCCCTTTTTGAATTAGTCTATTCCTGCGGGTTGCGTATTTCAGAAGCGGTTCATCTAAATATCCAGGATGTTTATTTTTCCGAGGGTGTCTTAAGGGTTTCAGGAAAGGGAAACAAAGAGCGGCTTGTTCCATTCGGGAGCGAAGCTGAAGCATGGCTCAAACGCTATCTTAATGAAAGCCGTCCCCAGCTTGCCCGTCATATTAAGAATAGGGCTCTTTTTATAAGCCGACGGGGCAAACGACTTTCCCGTAAGGGAATATGGAAAAATTACGCCCAACTTGCTGCTGCTTTAGGCATTAGTTCTAAATTGCATACACTTCGTCATAGTTTTGCCACAGAACTGCTTGCAGGAGGAGCGGATCTCCGGTCTGTTCAGGAACTGCTGGGCCATGCGGATTTAACAACCACTCAGATATATACCCATGTGGATAATGCGGTGCTTCGGGAGCAGCATCGTCGTTTTGTTCCCAAACTTCGGGGGTACATGGAATGAAAAAAGTTTGGATCCTGATAGTGGTATTGGTTTGTATTGTGGTCTTTGCTCTGGGGGGTTATTTGATCCGGAGAAACGCCAGCTGGGGTGCCCTCGCGGTTCGCATCTCCGAAATGGGCAGCGGCGGCGCTCCTCCTGAAACAATCGAGGGGCTTAAAAAGGCAATTGCAACCTATGGTGACCGGATAGAGATGTACAGCCGGGATGTAGCCCAGGTTGGCATTTACTGGAAAATTTTATCAGTCCGTCTTATGGACAGAAAATTATATGGGGAAGCCATAGAAACGCTCCAGAAGGCAATTCGGCTTATGCCAGAGGATGCGACGCTGCATTATCTTTATGGTTTATCCTCTTCGATACTGGCTAAGTCTACCTACGGAAAAGAAAAGTCGAGCCTCTTTGCCCAGGCTGAGGCAGCCCATCTTCGTGCCATAGAACTGGATAAAAAATATGCCCGTCCGCTCTATGCCATTGGGGTACTCTATGTTTTTGAATTGGATAAGCCTGAAGCTGCAATCCCCTATCTTACAAGGTATCTCGAATTGCAGACCAGGGACGTGGATGCCATGTTTATTCTTGCCAGGGCCTATTTTGTGACCGGGAACCTAAAAGAAGCGGTGGCCCTGTACGACAAGATTATATCCATTACTAAGGATACTTCGAAAAAAGCCGAAGCGGAAAATAACAAGAAAACCATATTGGACCGTCTCTATGAATGATGCTCTTGTTTTGGCCCAGAGTTTAACACTTCTCACCGGTCTAAAAAAACAAGAACGGCTTCGGCTCTTTATTCATATTGGATCGACTGCTCAATGGTGTTCTCTGAAAGGTTCTGATATCGAAACATTGCTGGGAAGGCCTTTGCAGAGTTTTCAGGGGAATGCAGAACAGCTAGTAGATACGGCTCATAAACAGTTGGAACATTTTATGAAGCGTTCGATTAATGCGGTGCCTTATGGAGATGCTGCATATCCGCCGCTTCTCAATGAATTGGCAGATCCCCCACTGATTTTGTATTATCGGGGTGTACTCCCGGATCCGGAGCAGCCCATGGTTGCTTTGGTTGGCACGAGAAACCCTACCGGCGCTGGCCGCACCCAGGCATATACCTTTGGTTTTGACCTTGGCAATAAGGGTATTGCTGTGGTGTCCGGTCTTGCCCGAGGCATTGATAGCATGGCCCATCGGGGAAATCTGGAAGGCCGGGGAAAAACAGTGGCGATACTGGGCAATGGTCTTGACTCTGTATATCCTGTTTCAAATAGATCCTTGGCCTTAAGAATCCTCCAAACTGGTGGCTGCCTCATAAGCGAATATCCGCCGGGTGTCCCCCCTTACAAGTGGCATTTCCCTGAGCGGAACCGTATTATTGCAGGCCTTGCAAGGGATACTATTGTGGTGGAAGCCCCTGAGCATTCAGGTTCTCTCATAACAGCCCAGTTTGCCCTTGATCATGGACGTGAAGTGTGGATAGGTTCGGTGTGCCGTACCAGTCCTCAGGGCCAAGGGGGAAGAGCTTTGGCGGAAGACGGAGCTATATATATTGATTCGGTACAGGCTCTTTTTAACGAATGGAATCAGGTTATGAATGTAACAGCGCAAGAGGAGTAATTGATGGCAACAGGAACCAAAAAGAAGGAACCTAAGGGCAAGACCCTGGTTATTGTTGAATCTCCGGCAAAAGCAAAAACCATAGAGAAATACCTAGGCGCCGATTATACCGTTAAGGCTTCCATGGGGCATCTCATTGACCTTCCTAAATCTCGGTTGGCTATCGATGTGGCCCATAACTTTGAACCGGAGTACATTACCGTGCGCGGCAGGGCAAAGCTGCTCAAAGAGCTGCAGGCAGATGCAAAAAAGGCGTCTTTAGTGCTGCTGGCAAGCGATAATGACCGGGAAGGGGAGGCTATTGCCTACCATCTGCGAAACGCCATACAGGCAAAAAGCGGTGCCACTCCGATAAAGCGGATTGTTTTTAACGAAATTACTCCGGTTGCTATAAAAGAAGCGGTGGTCGAGCCTGCGGATATAAACGAAGCTCTGGTGAATGCTCAGAAAGCCCGGCGGGTTTTAGACCGCCTGGTGGGTTATAATCTTTCTCCCCTGCTCTGGAAAAAGGTAAAGAATGGCCTTTCCGCAGGCCGTGTCCAGTCGGTAGCCTTAAGGCTTATTTGTGACCGAGAAAAGGAAGTAGAATCCTTTATTCCCGAAGAATACTGGACACTGGACGCGGATTTTAAGAAAGGGAAAGCGGCTTTTACCGCCCAGCTTGTATCCTGGAAGGGCGAAAAACCGGTATTGCCGAATGAAGGGGCGGTAAAGGAACTTATCGGACAGCTGCAACAGGCCAAAGCAGAAGTTGTGGACCGCAAGGAAAGCGAAAAATCAATTAGGCCGAAACCGCCCTTTACCACCTCTAAGCTGCAACAAGCGGCGGCCAACCGTCTGGGCTTTACGAGCAAGAAAACTATGCAGATAGCCCAGCAGCTCTACGAGGGTGTAAATATCGGAAACAGCCGGGTGGGTCTTATCACCTATATGCGTACCGATTCGGTCCGTATTTCCCAAGCTGCCTTGAACGATGTCCGTTCCTGGATTACCGAACACTATCCCAAGGAACTGCCCGAAGAAGCTGTATCCTATACTATTGAGAAAAAAGCCCAGGATGCCCATGAAGCGATCCGGCCGACCTATGTGACCTATACCCCCGATTCGGTTAAGGATTATCTCACCAGGGATCAGCTGAGGCTTTATACGATTATCTGGGAACGTTTTGTTTCAAGTCAAATGAAACCAGCCCGGTCTAAAACCATCAGCCTGGATATTGCATGCGGCGATGGGATCTTCCGGATTTCCGGTTCAAAGCTGGTGGATAAGGGATTTTATCGGGTTCTTAAGCTGCTAACCAGCAAGGAAGAAAAGGAAAATCCTTTGCCGGAAATCGCGGTGGGAGAACAGCTCGAGATTGTGAAATTTTATCCTGAGCAGCATTTTACCCAAGGCCCAAGCCGCTACACCGATGCCACCATCGTGAAGACCCTGGAAGAAAAAGGCATTGGCCGTCCATCAACCTATGCGCCTATTATTTCAGTGCTCCTGGAACGGTACTATGTGAGCCGTTCGAACAAGCAGCTGGTACCGACAATGCTGGGCCGTATGATTTGCGACATGTTGGTGGAGTACTTCCCCGATGTGGTGGATGTGGGCTTTACCGCTACAATGGAAAACAAACTGGACCTGGTGGAAGAGAATCAGGTGAGCTGGCCCCAGATGATCCGGGAATTTTATGATCCTTTTATTAAGCGGGTTCAGGATGTACAGCAAAGCCTTGAGTCATACAAGGGTTCTCTGGATGAGCCAACGGATTTTACCTGCGAACTCTGCGGAAAACCAATGATAAAAAAACTCGGCCGTTTTGGATATTTTCTTGCCTGTTCGGGGTTCCCGGAGTGCAAAAACACCAAGAGCATTCCACTGGCCAAGTGTCCTAGGCCGGGCTGCACCGGAGATATTGTGGCGCGGAAAAATAAGGGCCGGGGCAAGGAATTTTACGGCTGTACCCGGTATCCGGACTGCGATTTTATTACCCATTTTAAGCCCCTGCCCATTAATTGTCCGAAATGCGGTCAATTCTTGGTAGAAAAATATGACAAGAAAAACGGATCCCACAAGGCATGCATCAATCCAGACTGTGATTATCTCCACAGTGTTGACGATGAGACAGGGAGTGAACATGACGGAGAAGATTGAAGCGTATCTTGAATATCTTCGTACCGTACGGGCCGTATCTCCCCGGACCCTGGATGCCTACAGCCGGGACCTAGAGCGATTTGCCCAATACTGTGCCAATCACAATATCACGGTGGAAGTCGCCAGTCCCTATGAAGTGCAGAGTTTTATTGCGGACCTTTCGGCTGAAGGAGCTGCGGCTGTTTCTATTAATAGGGCCCTCTCTTCTGTCCGGGGCTTTTACCGGTATCTCTATCGGTTTAAATTCCGGTCCGACGATCCTACGTCAGAACTGCGGAACCTTAAGTCCCCAAAACAGCTCCCCACCTTTTTATGGGAAGGGGAAATGGCTCGGTTTGCGGAGCTTCCCGATACGGCGGGGATTTTATGGCCCGAACGGGACAAGGCGCTCATTATGGTTATGTATTCGGCGGGACTCCGGATTTCTGAAGTCGCCAACCTGAGGGTTCAGGATCTGGACCGGGATCTTTCTGGTGCCTGGGTACTTGGTAAGGGCGATAAGGAACGGCAGGTGTTTTTCTCCGATGAAGGCCGGGAAGCCCTTGCTCAGTACCTGCAGAGCAGGGAACACAGGGTGAACAGGGCGATCAGTACAGATCGGCTCTTTATCAACAGAAATGGAGGTCCCCTCTCTGTCCCCGGTATTCGCTGGATTATCGGGAAATATGCTGAACGGTCGGGCTTGGACAAACCTATCCACCCCCACTCTTTGCGGCACAGTTTTGCGACCCACCTGGTAAACGCTGGCTGCGATGTCCGGATGGTTCAGGAGCTTCTTGGACACGCAAGTCTTTCTACTACCCAGCGGTACACCCATGTAGATATGGAAGGTCTTAAACGGATATACAAAAAAGCCCATCCCCATGGGATGCGGAAAGGATCGGCACGATGAAAATTAGAAGCACAACAGTTATCGCGGTCCGCCGGGATGGCAAGGTTGCCATGGCGGGCGACGGTCAGGTAACCGCAGGAAATACGGTAATGAAAAATAATGCCCGCAAGGTGCGCCGCATGTATGATGGCAAGGTGCTCTGCGGTTTTGCCGGTGCGACAGCCGATGCTTTTACCCTCTTTGAACGCTTTGAGGCAAAACTTAAGGAATACAATGGGGACCTTCAGCGTTCTGCGGTAGAGCTGGCCAAGGACTGGCGGATGGACCGAGCTTTGCGGCGCCTCGAGGCCATGCTTATTGTGGCGGACAAAACAAGAACACTGCTCATATCAGGTACCGGCGATGTGATTGAACCGTCGGAGGCAGCCCTGGCCATCGGTTCCGGCGGTCCCTATGCCTACGCAGCGGCTTTAGCCTATCTGGACGGCAGCACCATGGGTGCCCGTGAAATTGCAGAAAAGAGCCTTAAAATCGCAGGTTCTATCTGCATTTATACCAATGATCAAATCACTGTAGAGGAACTGAATTAAGCATGAAGGATATTACTTTTGATAAAATCGGCAAGGATGTGCTTACTCCCCGGCAGATAGTTGCAGAGCTGGATAAGTATATCATTGGGCAAAAAAAGGCAAAACGGGCGGTAGCGGTAGCCCTGAGAAATCGGGTTCGCCGCCTCAAGCTGCCCGCTGAATTACGGGAAGATATTGCCCCAAAAAATATATTGATGATCGGGCCCACCGGTGTGGGTAAGACAGAAATTGCCCGGAGGCTGGCAAAGCTCGCCGGGGCTCCCTTTATTAAGGTAGAGGCCACCAAGTACACCGAAGTTGGCTATGTTGGCCGGGATGTGGAATCTATGATCCGGGACCTCATGGCTGCGGGTGTACAGATGGTAAAGCAGGAGATGCAGGAACAGGTGAAGGCTGAGGCCGAACGGCGGGCGGAAGAGCTATTGCTGGATCTTTTGCTTCCCGGTTCCAATAAGGCTCCGGGCGGATCGACCAATTTGTTTGCCAATTTATTTAACACCATGCCCCAAAAGTCTTCTGTGCAAGGCGGACCGGGCGGAGAGGGTGCCATCCCAGCAGGAATACAACAGGAGCTTCCCCGCGGTCCGGAAAGCAGCGCTGCAGGGTCGACGGAAAACCAGAGCCGAGAAAAACTCAGGACCATGCTGCGGGAAGGAAAACTAGAGGACCGCACTGTGGAAATCATGGTGCAGCAGGCTCCTCAAATCCCCGCAATGGAAATTCTGGGGGGACCGGGCATGGAAGACCTGGAGAACAGCCTATCCGGTATAGTGGGTATGTTTGGTGGCGGAAAAAAGAAAAAGGTTGTGACCGTAAAGCGGGCTCGGGAAATCCTTGTAGCGGAAGAAGCGGAAAAATTGATAGATCGGGACCGGATGACCGAAGAGGCCCGCCGGCGGGTTGAAGAAACCGGCATTGTATTTATTGATGAAATCGATAAAATCGCCGCCAAGGGAGGCCAATCAAGCGGCCCCGATGTGTCCCGGGAAGGGGTGCAGCGGGATATACTGCCCATTGTGGAAGGCTCAGTGGTGAATACCAAGTGGGGCCCGGTGGACACAAGCCATATTCTCTTTATTGGCGCCGGGGCCTTTAATGTGAGTAAGCCTTCGGATCTCATTCCTGAACTGCAGGGACGGTTCCCTCTGCGGGTTGAGCTTGAATCCCTGGGCAAAGAAGAATTCCTCAGGATCCTTACGGAACCTAAAAATGCTCTAATCAAGCAGTATACTGATTTGCTTGCGGTGGAAGGGATTAGTATCGAGTTTACCCCCGGCGCCATTGAACGGCTTGCTGCTTTGGCAGAAGAGGTGAACTCACGGCTCGAAAACATCGGGGCTCGCCGGCTCCATACAATTATGGAGGCCCTTTTGGAAGAAGTGTCCTTTGAGGCTCCGGATATTGCGCCGGCTGCTATTCCGATTACGGAAGCCTATGTGGATGAAAAATTGAAAGGTTTGGTGGTGGACCAGGATCTGGGCAGGTATATCCTGTAAAGAGGGTCATCTTTTTTGCCGATGAATGTGAGTAGGGGGTAGTGGATGAACATTTCCAATGATTTTACCAAGACTGTGGATATCCTGCATCGGGCTATGGATGCGAGTCTTGTCCGCAGGGATGTGATTGCCAACAACATTGCCAATGCGGATGTCCCCAACTTTAAGCGTTCTGTTGTAAACTTCGAGAGTGAACTGAAACGGGCTTTGGATTCGGCAAAAAACAAGCCGGCCCTTGAGCTCACCCTGACCGATCCTAAACACATTCCCAACTGGCGTGAACGGGATTACCGGGAAGTCCAGCCCCGCCGGGTTCTGGATTATGTAACAACATCGAAAAACAATGGCAACAATGTGGATCCGGAAGAGGAAATGATGCTTTCGGTGCAGAACCAGCTCATGTATACCCTCATGGCCCAGGCTCAAACCTTTGAGTTCGGTCAGATTAACCTGGTACTGAGGTAGGAGTAAGCTATGGGATTGTTTAGTTCAATCAATATTGCCGCCAGCGGTATGACCGCCGAACGGCTTCGCTCTGATGTAATAGCGGACAATATTGCCAATGCTTCCACCACGAGAACCGCAGAGGGGGGGCCTTTTAGAAGAAGCCGGGTCATTTTAAGGCCCCGTACCGAGCAGCCCTATTGGCGGTCTCCCTTTTTGCCTGACATGATGGACGGCGGTGTTGGAAAGGGTGTTCGGGTTGTCACCGTAGAAAAAGACGATTCTAAGCCCCGGCTCGTGTATGATCCTACCCATCCGGACGCAATAAAAACCGGCCCGCGGGCTGGGTATGTGGAAATGCCGAACGTAAATATAGTCACCGAAATGGTTGACCTCATCGCCGCATCCCGGGCCTATGAAGCAAATGCAGCAATTGTGAACGGCTCAAAAGCTATGTTTATGAAGGCCCTGGAAATCGGGGGGAGGTAATAGATGACCATATATAAGCCAGAACTGGTAAGCGGCGACAAAATTCCAATGGCGGTTACTAACCCCCGGCACCTGGTCCCCGCAACCGGTCAGTATCAGGCTAGCGGTACTGCCCTTTCCGAACTTGGCAATAAGGTCGGTGCAGAAGCGGTACTCAGGAGCGGATCCTTTGAGGATGCCATGCTCAAAGCCCTGGATTCGGTAAATGCGGATCAGAATTTGTCGACCGACCTGATGGAAACCATGGTGACCGACCCCGATTCGGTGGATCCCCATGATGTGACGATAGCAATGGCAAAGGCCAATCTTTCCCTCAATATTACCCGCACAGTGCTGGACAGGATCGTAAAAGGATGGAAAGAGATAATAAATACACGGTAAGAGCGTAAGGTTCTTCTGGGGAGGGGAACATGAACGAATGGCTGCAAAAGTTTATTGAACAGATTAAGACCCTGTGGGGTAAGTGGACCCTGGTCCAGCGGCTTATCCTCATCGGTATTGTCGTGGCCGCCCTCGTGGCGATCGTAGTGATGGTACGAGTCTCGGCTACTCCGACTATGGTGCCGATCATCGACGCACCGATTAAAGATGAGACAGCCCGGGACCGGATTATTACCCGCATAAACGAAGAGGGTGTGAAAACCACTGTTTCGTCCACGGGCGAAATCATGGTAAGTGATGAAAAAACCGCCCGCCGGCTGAGATCCATTTTAATTCGCGAAGACCTCATCCCAAGCGGAACCGACCCGTGGGCCATCTTTGACCGGGACCGGTGGACGATTACCGATTTTGAACGGAACGTTAACCTGAGGCGGGCCATCACTCAAATGGTCACCGAACATGTCAAAGCCCTGGATGATGTGGATGATGCGAACGTAACCATCGTTATGCCAGAACGGCAGCTCTTTCAGGCGGATCAGAATCCGGTAACCGCCAGCGTTATTATTACCCCCCGGCCGGGCAGTGATATTACCACAAACCGCAAAAAGATTGAGGGTATCCAGAAAATTCTGAAATTCGCGGTAGAAGGGCTCAAGGATGAAAATATCGTTATTACTGACCAGAATGGTCTTGTTCTGAATGATTTTGCAGGCATGCAGGATTTGGACCGGCTTGAGCTTTCTAAACGGGAACAGCGGCTTATCCAGTCCCTGGAAGCCCAATACCGGGCCAGTGTTCTTAAAGCGCTCCAGCAGATTTATACACCTGACCGGGTTCGGGACTTAAATATCAAGATAGAAATGGATATGTCCAAAAAGGCAATCCAGACCGAAGAGTTTTTCCCCATCACCATAAAGCCAGACAATCCTGATACTCCTTACGATGACTCAGAGGTTGTTAAGTCCATCACCCGGTCCCAGAGCACCAGTTCTACCAAGTGGGAAGGAACGGGCTTTAACCCCGAAGGTCCCGCCGGGGTGGAAGGCCAGACGCCTCCTGCCTTTAAGGATATGTCAAACCTATACGGAAAGGTTGAACAGCAAACCCTTACCCAAAACGAAGAAATTAACCGGCGGCAGATCCAGGAAGAACGGAGTCCCACGATTAACCGTGTTACTGTTTCGGTGAATATCGACGGACGCTGGAAAGTAAAATACAACGAAAAGGGCGAACCGGTTATTAACAAAGACAATACTATTGACCGTGAATACATTCCCATTCCCGACGAGGAGCTTAAGAAAGCCCAAGCCCTGGTTCAGGATGCAATAGGGTTTAACCGAAGCCGCGGAGATTCGGTAACGGTGCAAAATATCCAGTTCGATCGGACCAAGCAGTTTGCGGAAGAGGATGCGGCCTTCTTGCGGCAACGGCAATTCCAGGTTACCATGTTACTGTTGCTGGTGGGTATTACGGTTCTGCTCGTATCCTTCCTGATTTTCCGTCTCGTTTCCAGAGAATTGGAACGGCGGCGGCGCCTGAGGGAAGAAGAGCTTTCCCGCCAGCACCAGATGATGCGGGAAAGCGCCTTGCGGCAGGCCGAAGAGGAAGGCGTGGAAGTGTCTATGTCTGTGGAAGAGCGGAAGCGGCTTGAATTGCAGGAAAATGCAATCAACATGGCCAAGGAACATCCTGAAGACGTGGCACAGCTTATCCGCACCTGGCTACTGGAGGAATAGGGAATGGCAAAGACAACGTCGCCGGCCGCTGCCGCATCTCCAGCGGCAGCTGGAAGCGGCAAAAAAAGCAAGACCAACAAGGAACTTACGGGCCGGCAAAAGGCAGCCATTTTTTTGGTGACCATTGGGTCTGAAATTTCCGCGGAAATCTTTAAACATCTGCGGGAAGATGAAATAGAAACTCTTACCTTTGAAATCGCGCGACTTGAAACAATTGAACCGGAACAGAAGGACGCAATCCTCATGGAGTTCCAGGAACTCATGATGGCCAGCGAGTTCATTACCACCGGCGGTATAGACTATGCCCGGGAGCTCCTTGAAAAATCCCTGGGCAGCCAGAAGGCTATCGATATTATAAACCGGCTGACAAGCAGCCTGCAGGTCCGGCCCTTCGATTTTATCCGGAGAACAGACCCTGCCCACCTGCTCAACTTTATTCAGCAGGAACATCCTCAAACTATTGCGCTGATTTTAGCATACCTAGAACCGAATAAGGCTTCGGTTATTTTGCAAAGCCTCCCCCATGAGGTTCAGAGCGATGTGGCCCGCCGAATAGCAACCATGGACCGGACAAGCCCGGAAGTTTTGCGGGAAGTAGAACGGGTTCTTGAAAAGAAGCTTTCTACCCTTTCCAGCGAAGACTATACCGCGGCAGGCGGTGTCGAAAGTATTGTAGAGATCCTGAACCTGGTAGACCGTTCCAGCGAAAAACAAATAATTGAAGCTCTGGAAGACGAAGATCCAGAGCTTGCGGAAGAGATTAAAAAGCGCATGTTCGTATTTGAAGATATTGTTATGCTGGACGACCGGGCCATTCAGAAGGTGCTCCGGGAAGT
>JAIWNU010000245.1 GCA_020216655.1 Treponema sp.
CGGTGGAAGCTGCCATGCGGCACTATGCAGAAAAGGCCGGTGAGGACCCTGACCTCTGGGGTATTGTGGGCCTCATACACGATATAGATTATCAAAAATACCCTGACCAGCATTGTTCCATGGCTAAGCAAATTTTGGAACAAGCCGGCTGGCCTGAATCGCTAGTCCGTGCGGTGGTAAGCCACGGCTGGGGTATCTGCTCCGATGTGGAGCCCCAAAGCAAAATGGAAAAGACCCTCTTTGCGGTGGATGAACTCACCGGTTTTATCCAGGCCTGCGCCCTGGTACGGCCCTCTAAAAGTGTGCAGGATTTGGAAGTCTCTTCGGTTAAGAAAAAGTGGAAAACCGCCGCCTTTGCTGCAGGGGTAAACAGACAGGTTATAGAAAAAGGAGCCGCCATGCTGGGCCTGGAGCTCGACACCCTCATTGGCGAGACCATAGTGGCTCTCAGGAAGGTCCTGCCATGATTTCCGCCGCGGATCTCCAGAAATATTCCCTTTTTGGGGGCCTCATGGCGGAACAGATTGAACGGGTTATTCCGCTTCTTACAATAGAATCCTACCCGGAGGGGACCAATATTATCACCGAAGGGGAACGGAACGACAGGATCCGTTTTATCCTGGACGGTAAAGTGCTTGTAATCCGTAACGGAGTTCAGCTTAATGAACTGGGAGAAGGGGAAACCTTCGGTGAAATGGAAATTCTCGATGTCATGCCCGCGGTGGCGACGATCCGATCTAGTGGACCCACCAGGGTTGCCGCCATTTCGAACCGGGCCCTGCGGGACATTTACAAAATGGATATAAGCACCTTTTCAATGATAATAATGAATTTGGCCCGGGACCTCTCGCGGCGGCTCAGGCGTATGGACGAGCTTGCCTGCGAGGAGCAGAAGTAAAATTAAAAAAAGCGCGCTCTGAGCGCGCTTTTTTTATTCTTTTACTCTAAAGAGCGGCGCTCCTTTTTATGGAGAGCCGCTTTTTTTTAAGGTCCTTATTTGGAAAGCCGTTTTTCTATGGCATCCAATTCGTTCATCAGTTCCTTGGGGAGCCGTGAACCAAACTTGGGATAGTGGTTTTCGCGAATATCGGCGATTTCCTTTTTCCAACCCTCTACATCGACTGCCAACAGTTCTTTCAAGTCCTCTTCGCTTACACCTGCAGGCCGCTCAATAGCATCGATGGTGGGCATATAGCCGATGGGTGTCTCTACTGCCTTGCCGGTACCGGCGCAGCGGTCGAAGATCCATGCGAGGACCCGGCTGTTTTCGCCGTATCCGGGCCAGAGCCACTTGCCGTCCTTGGTCTTGCGGAACCAGTTAACAAAGAAGATCTTGGGCAGCTTGTCCGCAGTAGTTTTCTTTCCGATGTTAATCCAGTGTTGGAAGTAGTCGCCCATGTTGTAACCGCAGAAGGGTAGCATAGCAAAGGGGTCACGACGTATAGTTCCTGCTTTAAGGTCCAGCGCGGCAGCGGTAATTTCGGAACCTACAATAGATCCCATGAACACACCGTGAACCCAGTCGGTTGCCTGGTGTACCAGGGGAATAGTGCTGGGCCGGCGGCCACCGAAGAGGATGGCATCCACTGCAACACCATTAGGATCTTCCCATTCTTTTGCGATTGCGGGACACTGTTTTGCGGGAGCGGTAAAGCGGCTATTGGGGTGGGCCGCCGGCTCTTGGGTCTTGTTTGCCTTGTCCTGGACCCATTCATTGCCTTTCCAGTCAATAAGCTTTCCAGGGGCGTCGTAGCCAATACCTTCCCACCAAACGTCCTTGTCTTCGGTCAGAGCAACATTGGTATAGATAGTATTCTTTTCGATAGACTTCATGGCGTTGGGATTGGATTCCATGTTGGTTCCGGGAGCCACACCAAAGAAGCCCGCTTCGGGGTTAATGGCATAGAGTCGACCATCCTTGCCGAATTTCATCCACGCAATGTCGTCGCCGATGGTTTCGACCTTCCAGCCAGGAAGGGTCGGCACGAGCATAGCCAGGTTGGTTTTACCGCAGGCAGAGGGGAAGGCTGCACAGACAACTTTGGAAACACCCTTAGGATTGGTAATCTTAAGGATGAGCATGTGTTCCGCAAGCCAGCCTTCGTCTCGGCCAATAACAGAGGCGATACGGAGGGCAAGACATTTTTTGCCGAGCAAGGCATTGCCACCGTAACCAGAACCATAGGACCAGATTTCCCGAGTTTCGGGGAAATGGGAAATGTATTTTTGTTCAAGCGGGGCGCATGGCCATTTACCATTGTCGCTCTCCCCTTCTGCAAGGGGCTTACCAACAGAGTGAAAACAAGGAATGTATTCACCATCTGTTCCAAGTACATCAAGTACCTTGGTACCTACACGGGTCATAATGTGCATATTGGCTACGACGTATTCTGAATCGGTAATTTCTACGCCGATTTTGGCAATGTTGGAACCGACCGGCCCCATGGAAAAGGGAATCACGTACATGGTCCGACCCTGCATACAACCAGTGTACAGCTCGGTCATGGTCTTTTTGAGCTCTACGGGATCAATCCAGTTGTTGGTGGGGCCCGCCTCTTCTTTAGTTTTGGATGCAATATAGGTTCGGTTTTCTACTCGAGCTACGTCTGATGGATCGGACCGGAACAGGTAACAGCCAGGCCGTTTAGCCGGATTTAGGGGAGTAGCAAGCCCTCCCTTTACGCAGATATCAATCATTCGATTGTATTCTTCCTGGCTGCCGTCACAGACATAGACTGCCTTGGGTTTCATTAAAGCTACTGCTTCTTCAACCCATTTTTTAAGACCCGCATGTTTTAGTTCGTTTAATGTCATAGGAGCTCCTTGTATAGAATTTTAGGGGGGCTGCCTTTCTTGGAGGCGAACACTTGTATAGTACAAAAAGGAACGAATTGATACAAGGGGC
>JAIWNU010000246.1 GCA_020216655.1 Treponema sp.
TCACCGCTGTTTCCATGCTGGGGCTTTCTGCCTTTGCTATTTTTGTGAAAAAGATGTAAGAGAGACCCATGTCAAAACTTCATTTTGAAGCGGAACTGAATGAACAGCAGATTCGGGCGGTTAAAACTATTGAAGGACCGGTACTGATTATTGCCGGTGCTGGTTCGGGCAAGACCCGGGTTATAACCTACCGGATTGCCTATATGCTCGAACAGGGTATTCCCCAATCGGCTATTCTGGCCCTTACCTTTACCAACAAGGCTGCCCGGGAAATGGAAGAACGGGTCCGGGACCTGACGGGCAAAAAGCTGCAAAACCTCACGGTGAGCACCTTTCATGCCTTTGGGGTTCAAATACTGCGCGCCCATATAGATAGGCTCGGATACCGGCACAATTTTTCTATTTATGACGAAACAGACCGGACCCAGCTCATTAAGGACTGCATACGGGAATGTGGGCTATCCACAGAAACCGCAGACCTGTACAAAATAGGCCAGCTTTTTTCCAATGTAAAAATCGGCCGCTACCATTGGGGCGACGGGGCCAACGATGAATACGAACGGGTTTACAAGGAATACCAGCACAGCCTTAAGGTCTACAACGCCGTAGACTTCGACGACCTCTTAGTGCTGCCCATCCAGCTTTTCGAAGAACATCCCGATGTGCTTGCCGAATACCGGCACCGCTACCGCTATATCATGGTCGATGAATTCCAAGACACCAGCCTTACCCAGTACCGCATGATGCGCCTTTTAGCGGACCGCAATGTCTGCGTGGTAGGCGATGACGACCAATCTATCTATTCCTGGCGGGGAGCAAACTACGAAAACATCCTGAACTACGAACGGGACTTTCCGGGCCTGGTGGAAATAAAACTGGAACAGAATTACCGCTCCACCAGCACAATTCTGGAGGCCGCCAACGGCGTCATTTCCCATAACACGAACCGGAAGGATAAAAAACTCTGGTCCGGCAATGGGGGCGGAAAACCCATAGAAATATTTTATCCCGAAAACGAAAGCGACGAGGCGGACTTTATCGCCCAATCAATACGGTCCATCATGATGAAGGAAAAGCTAAAATACGACGATTTCGGCGTCCTCATCCGAACAAACTCCATGACCCGCCACATCGAAGAAGCCTTCCTCGCTGAAAACATACCCTACCGGGTCTCGGGGGGTACGAGCTTTTTCCAGAGAAAGGAAATAAAGGACATTATCAGCTACCTCCGGGTCATCGCCAATCCAGACGACGACGTGAACCTCCTTAGAATAATCAACACCCCCCGACGCGGCATTGGGAAATCCTCGGTAGAACATATCACCAGTTTTGCCCGGCAGCACCAAACCTCGGTCTGGGATGCGATGAACCGGCTCCGCTATGCCAACGATACCCTCTTTCCCGAAAAGGGCCGCATCGATGTGGAAAGCTTTATCACCCTGATTGAATATTTCCGGGGGGAAATGCTGGGCAAACGGGGCCTGGCAAAAAAAGTCCGGGCCCTGGTGGATAACATCGACTACTGGAGCTACCTGGTGACCGAATACAACAAAAATGAAAAGGCCGCCCGCTGGAAGTTCCTGAACATCGAACATCTTATCCAGTCTATCGAAACCTGGGAGAATGATCCGGACAACTTTGACCCCACCCTGTTCCCCTACCTTAACCGGATCAGCCTTATCACCCGGGACGACGACAACGAGGAGGCCGGAAAAGGCAAGGTTAATTTGATGACCATCCACGCATCCAAGGGCCTTGAGTTCCCCGTGGTGTTCATCGCCGGCGCCGAGGACGGTCTCATTCCCCATGCCCGGAGCCTCGAAGAAGGGGACGGCAACATCGAGGAGGAGCGCCGCCTTTTTTATGTGGCCATTACCCGGGCCCGAGACAAGCTCTTTATCACAAGCTGCCGCAAACGCCGCAGGATGCAAAGCCTAGCCGAGTGCAGCCCCTCACCCTTTCTCCAGGAGATTCCCCAGCACCTGGTTGAATATCACGAAGGGGAAGCGGCCATAGAAACCGCCGACGAAGCGGCGAACTACTTTGCCCAGATAAAAAGCAAATTTGCCTGATGGATAAAGCGGACCGTCATTGCATGAACCCGCTGCGCTTCATCTAACGGTGACTTTCAGATGCGGCTTTTCTATCCCTGTCTGCCTATTTTTTTAAGGACCCCCATTCTGCTGTTTTGCAAGGAGCCGGTTCAGGCGCTCTTCCAGTTTCATATTGATGGATGGAGAAGCGGCTTTGGCGCCGCTTCTGAGCCGTTCTGCGCTCAGCTCCGCCAGTAGGGCAGCGGCCCTGCAGGTCCGGATTATGGCAGCCTCATAGTCCCGGGCTTTCCACTCGTAATAACTTGCGAGCTGTATGTTTGCCCGCAGCCGCCAGAGGAGTACAGCCCCTCTGGGAACCATAGCGCTTTCAAAAACAGAATCTGCAGCATCGGCGGTCTCTTCCATAAGGCTGCGGTACCGCTCCCATTCGCCTGAACGGCGGGCAATGCGAGCAAGCTCGTAGCGGGCACGAAGGGACCCCCGCAGGGCCGCTTCCTGTAAGAGGAGCCTCCGCATTTTTTCTTCTGGCCAGAGGAGCGCAAGCCTATCCAAATGAAAGGCCCTCTCTTCGATAGCACCCACAGGATCAGATCCAATACGGAGTACCATACCGAAAAGAGAAGAGAGGCCTACAATATCAAGCATATTATGGTCACAAACACCGTACAGTTTATCCAGGGCAGACCCGCGGGGTCCTTCCCGCAGGAAGTCAAACCATATTTGAGGTGCCAGGGCTCCCGGAATATCCCCTTCCCGCTTTCTGTTCAGGACCTGAGTTTCTAGTGTACCCAGAGAACAGGATGGCAGGAGACCAGACCAGAGGAGCCGAGAA
>JAIWNU010000084.1 GCA_020216655.1 Treponema sp.
GCTTTGGCCTCACCGGCGAAGGTCCGCTTACTCTGGAGGAAACAGGGAAGCTCCTTGGAATTACCCGGGAACGGGTGCGGCAAATTCAGGAAAAGGCTATTTTTAAATTAAGGAACCTTAAGCAGCTCAATGATTTTACTGACCAGTAGAAGTATTTGGAATCAGTTGGGCGCATTTTAAGAAGACTTCCATGCATACCCGGGCATCGTCCTCTGCCCGGTGCGCTTCCAGTGCTTTTATTTGCAAGTATTCTGCCAGGTCCTGCAATTTGTATGAATAACGGCCAGGGATAAGTTCCTTTGCCATAATTCGTGTATCCACAACCCGGTTTGGCAACGCCGCGCAGGGGGGCTTCCATAAGGGCCTTTCTTCATCAATATGCGCCTTTTGCCCTGGCTCTTCTTCATCGAGCAAAGATGGCTGATCGAATGCCCTTTTTTCTCGGTCTTCCGCAGCAGCCCAAAGTCTTGCTAAGGCAGCGTTAATAAATGATAAATCAAAGGGGGCGTTGTGGGCTACCAGAACTCCTGAACCGATAAAACTGAGAAAATCAGGAAGGACCTCCTCAATGGGAGGCTGCTTACTGAGCATTTCATCAGTAATGCCGTTTACCCGGGAAGCTTCTGCGGGCATAGGAATGCCGGGATTAATTAAGACAGAAAACCTTCCTATGGGGCCAAGGCTGTCAAATTTTACAGCCCCGATTTCTACGATTCTGTCGGTTTTCGGTTCAAGCCCCGTGGTTTCCGTGTCAAAAGCAATAAAGGTAGTCCTGCCAGCTTCGGCCGGGGGATCCCCAAACAGGAGATCCCTTACCCAGTCGTAGGTGCCCATTAGTTGCCAATGACCGCCCGAAGGTCCTTTTCTATAGCTGCCAGCTTCTCGGTAACCACCTTTTTAGCCGCTTCGAGCCCTTCTTTCCCTACTTCTGCACAGCAGGTTGCGTAGAATTTAATTTTCGGCTCCGTACCGCTTGGACGGGCACTCACAATGGTGCCGTCTTCCAAGAAGAACTGGAGTACATTGCTTTTGGGAAGGTCTACCGGATCGGTTTTTCCCGGCTGTCCCGGATATTTCCAAACCGACTCTTGAACATCCCGCACCTTGCTCACCCTAATGCCCCCCAGCGTTAAGGGTGGGTTTTTCCGGTACTCAGCCATGATGCCCGCCATAATTGCCGGTCCCTGGGGCCCCTGGAAATATTTGGAGATTCCAATCTCCTGCCAATAACCGTGCTGAAGGTATAGTTCGTTCAGCCGGTCAAGAAGGCTTTTGCCCTTGCTCCGCCAATAGAGGGTCATTTCGGCTGTCAGGGCCGCGGCGGAGACTCCGTCCTTATCGCGTACTTCCGGTTCAATGAGGAAACCGTAGCTTTCTTCAGTACCGAATACGACTGTGTAACCCCGTCCGTCGGTTTCGGTCTTGCGCCACACATCGGCAATCCATTTAAAGCCCGTAAGGCATTCAAAACATTCGGCCCCGTAGCTGTTGGCAACTCGTTTCTGCATGCCCGTGGTAACAATGGAGTTGATCATTGCTGGTTTTGCCGGCAGTTTTCCCTGTTCTTTAAGGGAAAGGAAAATATAATCTGCCAGCAGTGTTCCAAGCTGATTTCCTGTAACAAGCACAAAGTTTCCCTTAGTATCGGGGACTGCAATACCGAGCCGGTCCGCGTCAGGATCGGTGGCCATAACCACATCGGCTTTGATCTTAGTCCCCAGGTCAAGGGCCATTTTCAGGGCCGCCGATTCTTCAGGATTTGGATAAGCAACGGTGGGGAAGTTGCCGTCCGGCTCCCGTTGTTCGGGGACGGTAATGACTTCGAGTCCAAGGCTCCCCAAGACTCCCTCTACATGCCGGGATCCTGTACCATGAAGGGGGGTGTAAACAATTTTAACTTCCCGAGCCTTTTCTTTAATAAGCTGCGGACGGAAGAGGTGGCTCTTTACCATAGCCGCGTAGGGTTCATCAATCTCCTTATCTATGATTTTGAGAAGCCCCTTCTTAATTGCCTCTTCGCGGCCCATTTCGGTTATATTGGTAACCTTGTTTACTTCATCAATTATACCTACATCGTGGGGCTCTATAACCTGGGATCCATCGTTCCAATAAGCTTTGTATCCGTTATATTGGGGCGGATTGTGACTTGCGGTTACCACAACCCCCGTATCGCAATGCAGGGTGCGGATCGCAAAAGAAAGCTCAGGTGTGGGTCTGAGGGAAGAAAACAGATAGGTAGTAATTCCGTTCGCAGCTAAAATGAGGGCGGTAGCTTCGGCAAATTCAGGCGAATAGCGGCGGCTGTCATAAGCAATAACCGCAGAAAGCTTTCCCTGGGCTGCTTTTTCAGGGAGCGCCTTTTTAAGGTAATTGGCCAGGCCCTGGGTTGCCATCTTTACAACCAGGGTATTCATACGATTGTAGCCTCCGCCTATGACACCCCGAAGACCCCCGGTTCCAAATTCGAGGTTTCGATAAAAGCGGTCTTCCAGTTCCTTCCAATCTTGGGCTTTAAGAAGCTCTTCGACCTCGGCCCTGAAATGGTCATCCTTTTCTTTTTCTATATAAGAACGTGCTCGTGCAATTATTTCTTGTTGGTCCATGTTAGCTTTCCTCCAATACTAATTTCAAAAGTAAACGACTTTTGAAATTGGTTCAAGTATAAAAGGATTGATTGATGAACGGCAAGCCCTGGCAGTTTGTTAAGGTTCAAGGTGAGATCGATAAAAGAGCTCGTGTAATGGCTGGGAGCTTTGCTTAAAAAAAGAATAAAAAAAAGGAACTGCAGTGACATTAAAAACAGATTTGTCTATTGAACAAAAACCGATATTTTTGGTACGATAACGCTGAATATTCAATGATTTTGGAGGCCCTATGACAATAGCAGAGATGTTCGGGCAGAGCGGTGTATTAGCCCTGCTCGGCATGGGTGTAGTCTTCGGCTTTCTGATTATTCTAGTCCTATTCATGGACCTGATCGCAAAGATCATACATGCGCTCGGGTGGGATATAGATGCTCAGGAAGGGCAGTCGGTTCAGGCAGGTTCGTCCGCTCAAGCTTCTGGCGGAAATTCTGCTGTGGTCGCAGCAATCACTGCTGCGGTCAATGAATATCGCAAAACAAACCAGTAACGCAAAAGGAGAGTTTTATGGCTAAAGTACAATTAACCGATCTGGTTCTTCGGGACGCTCACCAGTCTTTGCTTGCTACCCGTATGACTACTGCAGATATGCTTCCCGCATGCCCCCAACTTGATAAAGTAGGTTACTTTGCCCTGGAAGCCTGGGGCGGCGCTACCTTCGATTCCTGTATCCGCTTTTTGAACGAAGATCCCTGGGAGCGGCTGCGGCAGCTTAAAAAGGCCCTTCCCAATACCAAAATAATGATGCTCCTCCGGGGCCAGAACCTTCTTGGTTATCGTCACTATGCGGATGACGTGGTAACCAAATTTGTGGAAGCCGCTGCAAAGAACGGTGTCGATGTATTCCGCATTTTCGATGCGGTTAATGATCCCCGTAACTTTAAGGCTGCCACCGATGCTGCCAAGAAAACCGGCAAGCATGTTCAGGCTACCATTTCCTATGCAACGACCCCATTCCATACGATCCAGTCCTATGTAGATCTGGCAAAAGAGCTGGCTGCAGAAGGTGCGGACTCCCTTTGTATTAAGGATATGGCGGGTCTCCTCAAGCCCTATGACGCCTATGATCTGGTAAAGGCTATTAAAAAGGCTGTAGATCTTCCTATCGAAATCCACTCCCATGCAACAACCGGTATGTCCGTCGCTACCCTGACTAAGGCCGCTGAAGCGGGTGCGGAAATTCTGGATACGGTTATTTCCTCCCTCGCCATGGGTACCAGCCACAGCCCCACCGAAACTATGGTGGAAATTTTCAAAGGAACTCCCTACGATACAGGGCTCGATACCAACCTGCTTTTGGAGATTGCTGCCTACTTCCGGGAAGTTCGGAAAAATTACAAGAAATTTGAATCCAGCTTCCTCGGAGCTGATACACGGATCCTCGTGTCCCAGGTGCCGGGCGGTATGCTTTCCAACCTGGAAAGTCAGCTTAAAGAGCAGGGTGCTTCCGACAAGATTGATGAGGTGCTCAAGGAAATCGCAGTTGTACAGAAAGACTTTGGTTATCCGCCCCTCGTTACTCCCACGAGTCAGATCGTCGGAACACAGGCTGTATTTAATGTCCTCTTTGGCCGCTACAACAAACTCACCGGCGAGTCCATGGACCTCTTGGCCGGCAAGTACGGAAAGTGCCCCGCACCGAAGAATCCTGAGGTGGTCAAAAAGGCCCTCGAAGCTCTTAAAATGGAAAAAGAAATTACCCACCGGCCTGCGGACGATATTCCGAACGAATTCTCCAAGCTGGAAGAGGAAACCAAAAAACTCCTCGGCACAGACAAGGTCGCCGTTGAGGACGTTCTTACCTATGCCATGTTCCCCAAGGTTGCTCCCGATTTCTTCAAAAAGCGGGATCAGGGACCGATCAAGTTCACCGCAGAACCGGAAGCTCCCAAGGCTGCTCCTGCCGCAGGCGCCGCACCGGCAGCAGGCGCTCAGGCTGCAAAATATGTGGTAAACGTAAACGGCGCTGATTATACCGTCGTCGTCCGCCCCGAAGGCACCATGGCGATCGCCCCTGCTGCCGGTGCTGCTCCGTCCCAGGCTGCTGCTACCGCAGCTCCCGCCGCCGCTCCTTCCGGCGGCCATGTGGTCGAAGCCCCTGTGGCAGGTACTATTATCAAGTATTCGGTGAATGAGGGTGCCTCGGTTTCCGCAGGTCAGACCGTTATGATCATCGAATCCATGAAAATGGAACTGGAAATTAAGGCTACTGGATCCGGAACAATTCATTTCCTTGTTTCGACCGGAACTCAGGTTGCTGCTCACCAGCCCGTGGCCGAACTGAAATAGGGGATACATCAACATGCTGAACATGAATAAAAATCCCAGACGGGTAACCATGATTGTGCTTGCCATGATTACGGTTGCCTTTGTGTTCTCATTTATGGGAACCGTGCTGGCCCAAACTGCTAATACTGCTGTCCCTGCACAGGGCTATGCTTCTTGGAGCAATCCCGATGGCATTATTAAGGGAAGCGAGAATATTCCCCGAATATCTATTGCTTCCTTTGCCAGAAACATTTTGGAAACCACGGGTTTATATGCTTTCTTTGTAGACTCCAAAGAAAAGGAGACCCCTGCGGGCGATAAGATTACCGTATTCGGGTGGCAAGAACTGCTCATGGTAATCGTGGGCTTTGTTATCATCTATTTAGGAGCTGCTAAGGGCTTTGAACCGCTGCTCCTTATCCCGATAGGTTTCGGCACTGTCTTTGTTAATATTCCGTTCGGCGGGATGGGAGATGCACCACATGGGTTCCTGAATATCATTTATGAAGCTGGTGTTGGAAACGAGTTTTTCCCCCTCATCATCTTCATGGGTATTGGAGCTCTTACCGACTTCGGTCCCCTCATTGCGAACCCGAAAACAGCCCTCCTTGGAGCGGCTGCCCAGTTTGGTGTCTTTGGTACCCTTTTGGGGATAACCGCCTTCAATCTGATCCCAGGGTTTAATTTCACGATGAAGGACGCCTGTGCCATTGCCATTATTGGCGGCGCCGACGGTCCTACTACCATCTATATAGCAGCAAAACTGGCACCCCATCTTCTGGCTACTGTAGCCGTGGCTGCCTACTCCTATATGGCGCTGGTACCGGTGATTCAGCCACCCATCATGAAAGCCCTGACAACGCCTCAGGAACGCAAGATCAGGATGAAGCAGCTCCGCCATGTTTCAAAGGTGGAGAAAATGCTTTTCCCCCTGTCGGTGTTTATTCTCTCCATTCTGCTCATTCCGTCCGCTTCTCCGCTTATCGGATGTCTTATGTTTGGTAACTTTATCCGGGAAATTGGTGTAGTAGAGCGGCTCTCTAAAACCTTGCAGAATGAGCTCTTGAACATCGTTTCTATCTTCCTCTCCCTGGGTGTCGGAAGCCAGATGACCCCCGAAAAGTTCCTGAATCCCGCTTCTCTTTCCATCGTATTCATGGGGCTCCTTGCCTTTGCAATTGCCACCGCGTCCGGTGTCATTGTCGCGAAGATCATGAACCTCTTCCTGAAAGAGAAGATTAACCCCCTTATTGGATCCGCCGGTGTATCCGCTGTTCCCATGTCTGCCCGGGTTTCCAACAAAGTGGGCCTTGAGGAAGATCCGGGTAACTTCCTCATTATGCACGCCATGGGTCCCAACGTAGCCGGTGTTATTGGTACGGCCATTGCAGCAGGTGTTATGATCGCCGTTTATGGCGGTTGATGGTACTTTGAAATAATCCTTTGTACAGGCGGTTCCGGTTTTTCGGAACCGCTTTTTTTATTTAAAACCCAAACCAATTTAAAAATCCGAGAGCGAGCTTCCCGAGTTTTTTGAAAGAGCATCCCTCATAAAAATTTAAGTTGCTAAAATGAGAAGGTAGGTTTATTATAAACTATACATAACGCAATCGATTTCGAATTAAGGGTAGTAAAATGAGTACTGTTCAGAATCCTGTTTTGCCCGGTTTTCATCCAGATCCTTCCATAATTTATCATGACGGATGGTTTTATATTGCAAACTCAACCTTTGAGTGGTTTGGCGGCGTACAGATAAGTCGTTCCCGGGATTTGGCAAACTGGGAACCGGTATGCCAAGCCCTTACAAAAAAAAGTCAGCTTGATATGACGGGTAACCCTCCGTCAGGAGGCATTTGGGCACCCTGTCTATCCTGGTCCGATGGTCTCTTTTGGCTTATTTTCACCGATGTAAAAACTTGGAACGATGGGCCCTTCAAGGATGTACATAACTATCTGGTAACGGCCGAGCGGATAGAAGGCCCCTGGTCCGAGCCGATTTATCTTAACAGTTCAGGTTTTGACCCATCACTATTCCATGATGAAGATTGGAAAAAATGGCTGGTTAATATGGAATGGGATTACCGTAAAAAGGGCTCAGAACAATTTTCAGGGATATTGTTGCAGGAGCTTGATCCAGTACAGAAGAAATTAGTGGGCCCAATTTATAAGATATGGAAGGGTACTGAGATTGGTCTTGTAGAAGGTCCTCATTTGTACAAAAAGGATGGTTGGTATTACCTCATGTGTGCGGAAGGGGGTACAGAGTATGAACACGCAGTCAGTGTTGCCCGGTCAAGAACTATTACGGGCCCATACGAAACTCATCCGCATAACCCGCTCTGCACTTCCCGCGGAAAACCGGATCTCTATTTGCAAAAGGCCGGACATGGCAGTCTGTGCAAAGGGCCAAATGGGCAATGGTATCTGGCATTCCTCGTGGGAAGGCCCTTACCCGGAAGTAAACGCTGTGTCTTAGGCAGGGAAACCGCTATTGCACCGGTTATCTGGCAGAATGATTGGCCCTATCTTGCAAATGGCACCTCTTATCCAGATCCATCTTTTACAGTTCCTTGGACCATTGAAACTCCCAAAAAACAACATATCCACTATGATTTTTCTTCTCAGGAAGGCAAGGATCTGTTTTATAAGGATTTTATGAGCCTGCGAATACCCGGGGAGGAGGCGCTTTATTCTTTTAACCAAAGACCCGGCTATTTGCGGCTATTTGGTAAAGAGTCTTTGGTTTCTCGTCATAGTCAAACCGTAGTAGCCCGTAGACAGACGTCATTTTTATTCGAGGCAGAAACCTGTTTGGAATTTGACTTTCATTCCTTCCAACACATGGCAGGCCTCATCTACCGTTATGATGAATCCAACTGGTATTACCTGCGGGTCAGCTGGGATGAGCAGCGGCAGCAACATACACTCGGTTTGTTAATAATGGATAAGGGACAGTTCTCTATGCCTCTTGTTGATGAACCTCCTATACTATCTACTAAAGTGTATTTGAAATTGAAAGTACAAAATGCCGACGCCCAATGGTTTTGGTCCTTCGATGGCTCTGTATGGAATCAGATCGGAAAAACCTATGATGCATCTATCCTTTCCGATGAATATGGAGGGCTAGGGTTTACCGGAGCCTTTGTTGGTATGGCATGTCAGGACCTCCAGGGAAGCAACATGTATGCTGATTTTCCATATTTCGTATATCGAGAGCTTTAAGGAAAGAAAGAACCGCACCAATGGTTACGATTTACGACTTAGCAAAAAAGTTAGGGCTTTCACCTCCAACAATATCAAAGGCTTTGAACGATCAGCCAGATATCAGCGAAAGCACTAAGGAAAAAGTAAGAAAGCTGGCAGAAGAACTGGGGTATACGCCTAATTCTTCAGCCAGAGGTCTTATCACAAAAAAGAATTGGCTTATTGGAATGATCTATGAGGAGGAGCATCTTGGACTTGATGTAGAACATCCTCTTTTTGCCGGTATCATGAATTCGTTTAAGGCAAGAATTGAACGGGCCGGTTATGAACTTTTAATTATTTCTAGAGTATTAGGTAATAAAAAACTATCGTATCTTGAGCACTGCAGGTATCGCCAGGTGGATGGTATACTCATTCTTAACAGCACCATAGATAATCCAGAGGTCTTACATGTAATTCACAGTGAATTCCCCATAGTATCGGCGAATATTGTTTATCCTCATGTTTGTACTGTCACATCGGATAATAAAGAGCCTTCTATGCAAGCAGTTCGTTATCTTTATTCATTGGGACAGCGTCGGATTGCATTCATTGCAGGCCCCTCAGAATATTCATCCTCCCCTGCGGTAGAACGTCTGGAAGGATATATTCTGGGTTTGCATGAAATTGGTTTGGAATATGATCCAGAATTGGTAGTATATGGCCATCATTGGAATGTGGAATCGGGCTACAATGCAATGAAGGATTTGCAACAAAGGAAAATCCATTATACCGCTATCTATTGTGCAGCAGATGTCCTCGCTCTTGGGGTGATGAAGTACTGTCAAGAAAATGATATTCATATTCCAGATGAGTTATCGTTAATAGGCTTTGATGACTCCCAATGGGCCTCCTATAGTCACCCTCCACTAACGACATTCCGGCAGAATAGACAAGTGATTGGAGAGCTTGCAGCTGAAACCTTGTTAAAGAAAATAAACGGAGAGGATGTTGATGAACGAATATGTGTACCGGTAGATTTTATAGAGCGCCAAACTTGTAAAAAAATTGATGAATTTTATTTGACAAGATTAGGGAAAGGGTCTACTATGTAACTGATAACGCAATCGGTTGCGTTATAGGGAATATAGAATTGTATAGGAGGATGACATGAAAAAGCTTCTTTTAGCTTTGGTCGCGGTTTCGCTCCTCGTTTTGGGGTGTGCGAAAGGTCAGCAGGATGCAGGCAAAAATGAGCCCAAGTCGCTGGTGGTATGGTCTTTTACTCTTGAAGTAAAGAACATGATTGACAAGTATTATGGTCCTGCTAATCCGGATGTAAAGTTTGAGTATTCGCTGACTCCGACGGATCAGTTCCCGAATAAGCTTGATCCCGTTCTCGCTTCCGGCCAGGGCGCTCCTGATGTATTTGCCCTTGAAGCTGCCTTTGTGCGAAAATATATTGAATCTGGCCTGCTTCTGGACATAACTGACGTGGCCAATGAAGTTCGTTCCAAGATGTTTGGATATCCGATCGAAGTTGGAACCTATAACGGCAAGGTATATGGTCTTTCCTGGCAGGTAACCCCCGGTGCTATGTTCTATCGCCGCAGTCTTGCAAAGAAATATCTTGGCACCGACGATCCCGCTGAAGTTCAGAAATACTTTACCGATCTTAACAAATTCCTTGAGACCGCTGCTGTGTTAAAGACCAAGTCCAAGGGCAGCTGTGTTGTCGTATCCTCTATCGGTGATATGTTCATGCCCTACAAGGGCGCTCGGAAACAGCCCTGGGTTGTGGACGGCAAACTGGTCATCGATCCTGCCATGGAATCCTATATGGAAATGGCTAAAACCCTTAAAGATAAGGGCTATGAAGGCCGGGTTGGACAGTGGTCAGAAGGATG
>JAIWNU010000085.1 GCA_020216655.1 Treponema sp.
GTTCGCCGGTATGAAGGGCGATCTGAAAAATGAAAATGGCCAGCCGATTGAAGTCTTCTCTTATTTCCTGCCCACGTGGGGTCTCCACTATGTCTTAAGGATCAATGCTCCCGCCACTTCCGGTGACTGGGCTATGATTCAGGGTCCCGCATCCTATTTCTGGGGCGGCACCTGGCTTGCAGCCTACAAGGGAACCAAGTCTCCGAACCTGGCAAAAGAATTCATTAAATATCTTGCCACGAGCGATGAATTCCTGACCAAATGGGCAAAAGATACGGGTGATATGGTATCTAACAAGAATGTGGTTAATGCGATTAAAGATACCTATTCCGAAGCTTTCCTTGGCGGCCAGAACCACTATGCTGAATTTGCCAAAATGGCTCAGAATATCGATGGTAAGCTGATTCAGGGTACCGATCAGGCAATCGAAGCCCTCTTTAACGAAGCGGTCACTGCTTATGTAAATGGCGAGAAGACCAAAGACAAGGCTCTTGCTGACTTTAAAGAGCAGGTAAAGTCTACTCTGGGCTTCTAAAATAAAAGCTGTATAGGGATGTCTGGTCTAGACTGGACATCCCTTTTTACTTTTATTTCGATGGGGGGTTGCTGTGAGAAGGTCATCAGGAATAGAACGACGTTTAAGTATTTATGGGTATTTGTTTGTCATACCCTTTTTGTTAACCTATGCAGCATTTCAGTTTTGGCCTACTCTATACACAATTATATTAAGTTTTAGCGATCTAAAAGGCCTGCGTTCAGATTTTATGCTGATCGGCTTAGAAAACTATAAAAAATTAATTGCCGATAAATATTTTTGGGAAGCAATTCAAAATACCGCAATTGTTTGGTTCTTTAATTTCGTCCCCCAATTAGGAATTGCGCTGTTATTTGCGCTTTGGTTTACCGATGACACGTTACGCATCAAATATAAGGGTGTTTTCCGGACCATTTTTTATCTCCCGAACCTTTTAAGCGCTGCCTCTGTAGCAATGTTGTATCGGAGTCTTTTCGGATATCCTATTGGACCTGTTAATGCTGTTTTAACAAAATTAGGATTTTGGGCTACGCGCATCGGAGAGAATGGAGAAGTAATTCATGAGGCTTTTAACTTTTTCCGAAGTGTTCCGATGACTCGCGCAATTGTATCGTATATTCAATGGTGGTTATGGACTGGCCAGACTTTGATATTGCTGATTGCTGGTATAGTTGGCATTAGTCCTTCTATCTTTGAGTCTGCAATGATTGATGGTGCAAACAAGACCCAACGGGCATGGTATATTACCCTTCCTTTACTCAGGCCCATGATGCTGTATTTATTGATTACATCGATGATTGGCGGTATGCAAATGTTTGAGATCCCCTTCCTGCTTACAGATATGAGGGGCGGTCCAGATTATAAAATACGGACCATGATGGTTTATTTTTACAATAACGCATTCCAGGGCGGCAATAATTATGCCTACGGGGCTGCGATTTCGGTAGGTATTTTTATAATTACAGTCATATTGGCTATCATTATCTACTTTTTTATGATGAAAGAACGGCAGTCAAAGGTAACGGGGTAAGGTTATGAAAAAAAATTATAGACTTTCTGCAAGTTTGAGCAGGTTTGGTGTTTATCTTTTCATGCTGGTGATTACGATCCTTGTGGTTGTCCCCATATACCTTATGTTAATCAATGCAACAAGGAGCAATGCCCAGATAAACGAAGGTATATCTTTTATACCTGGCAACAATACGATCAACAACTGGAAAAATTTAACAAACAGAAATTTCCAAATTACGCAGGGCTTTGGAAACAGTCTTTTTCTCGCTATTACCAGCACATTGATCGTGGTTTATTTCTCGGCATTAACAGCTTACGCGCTGCATGTTTACAAATTTAAGCTCAAAAATTTTATGTGGGCCCTGATTTTGTTCACCATGATGCTGCCTGGTTCTCTGTCATTTATTGGGTTCTACCAGTTTGTCGCAAGGTTAAAACTTTTAAACAGCTATGTTCCGCTCATAATTCCCGGAATAGCAGCTCCTGCGGTTGTGTTTTTCATTAAACAATATTTTTCATCTACCCTATCATTCGAATTGATAGATGCGGCTCGTATAGACGGGGCGGGGGAATTTTACACATTCAACCTCGTTATATTACCAGTCATACAGCCAGCCCTTGCAACCCAGGCGATATTCAGTTTTATCGGATCTTGGAACAACTTTATGACCCCCTTTATTTTGATCTCAGATCCTAAAAAGTATACCTTGCCAATGCTTGTCCAAATGCTTCGTGGCGATATATACAGAACAGAATACGGTTCTATATATCTCGGTATCGCAATTTCCCTTGTACCGATAATAATCTTCTATTCATTTGCATCACAGTTTATTATTGCCGGTATTTCGATGGGCAGCTTGAAGGAATAATTGATAGTTCAAGGCTTCTAAAAGATATTGCTTTTAGAAGCCGAGATTTTTTCAAAATAAAGGATCTATCAAAAATTTCTGAGTTTTGAAAAAGCTTGATTAAAAATATATTTCGTTACCGCTTGTTTGTCTCCCTCTCTTGGTAAAACACGTCTTTCAGTTTATACTCCAACGTATGTCACAGGGAACAATGCTGCGTAAACCCGAATGGATTCGGGTAAAGGTACCATCAGGAGAAACATGGCAAGAGGTCAGCGCTATTCTTGAACGGCGTGCCCTGCATACAGTATGCGATGAAGCCCGCTGCCCCAACAAGGGAGAATGCTGGGGCGCAGGAACTGCCACATTTATGATCCTGGGGGATACCTGTACCCGGGGCTGCCGTTTCTGTGCGGTTGCCACTGCAAAAACTGGTAGGCCCCTTGTGCCTGAAGAGGCTGAACAGCTGGCTTTAGCGGTAGAAGAACTGAAGTTAAAATATGCGGTTATTACTTCGGTAGACCGGGATGACCTAGAAGACCGGGGTTCCCATCATTTTGCCCGCTGTATACGGGCTATTAAGGATCGAAATCCCAAGGTAAAAGTAGAAGTACTTATCCCCGATTTTATAGAAGGTGAAATAGAAGCAGTTATAGAGGCACAGCCCGATGTGATGGCCCACAACATTGAAACGGTCCGTTCCCTGCAGCATATCAGAGACAGGCGGGCTTCCTATGAAAAGAGCCTCCATACTTTATACCTGACAAAAAAGTTAGGCACATCGCTTACGAAATCGAGCTTGCTTTTAGGATTGGGCGAACAGGTTGATGAAGTGCTTACTGCCATGGATGACCTCCGTTCAGTCGATGTGGATGTCCTCGTGCTGGGGCAGTACCTGCAGCCTGGTCCGCAGCAAGTGCCGGTAGCCCAGTACATTCATCCAGACCAGTTCAAAGAATATGCACGGCTTGGGCGGGAAAAGGGGTTTAAGACTGTAGTAGCAAGTCCCTTTGCCCGTACCAGTTACCATGCCCAGGAAGCCTGGAATGCAGGTGCTGCAGGGAGAGAGCCAGGCGGGGAGGGGATGCTATGACCATAACCGGCCTTGGAAAACCCGCTGGATGTAAGCTCATCCGTTTTACCGCAGAACTTGAGGATGGTCATATCAAAAGCATTCAGATCCGGGGAGACTTTTTTGCGGTTCCCGAAGAAGCCTTTGAAGAACTCGAAGGAAGGCTCACGGGGACAGAAGTGCCAAACCTAGCAGGCCGATTTACCGAACTTGTTAATGAGCTCCATATCGAGGTAGAAGGAATTTCCGGGCCTGGACTCGCAGAGGTATTTTTGACCGCCTTAGTGCAGGCTGGCGGCGTCGGTGTAAAGGAAGAAACTCATGGCTCATCAATTTAGGCTGCTCGAAACCGGTTATAACAATGCTTACTATAATATGGCCCTGGACCAGGCAGTCCTCGAGCAAGTTGCGGCCCGTGCTGTCCCACCGACCCTCCGGCTTTATGGCTGGAAGCCGGCGGCAATTTCTATCGGATACTTTCAGGGCATGGATGAAGAGGTGGACCTGGCTGCATGCCGCGAGCATGGCATCGATTATGTGCGGCGCATTACCGGTGGCGGAGCAGTATTTCATCAATCTGAAGTAACTTACAGCATTGTGCTTCCTTTGACCCATCCGCTTGCGGACCAGGCGATTCTTGCCAGCTACGGGAGGCTTTGTCAGGGGATTGTGGCAGGCCTTGAAATAGTGGGGGTGAACGCCCGATTTGCCCCTATCAATGACATTGTGGTTGAGGGCAAAAAGATTTCGGGCAACGCCCAGACCCGCAAGCTTGGATGCATCCTTCAGCATGGGACCATATTGCTCAATGTTGATGTGGACCTCATGTTTACCCTGCTTAAGGTTCCTTCGGAAAAGGCCAAGGGTAAGCTCATTGCGGATGTTAAGGAACGGGTGACGAGTCTTCAGGCTGTCCTGGGCCGCACTGTCACTTTTGAGGAGACTGCTGCTGCGTTAGTCCAGGGATTTACGCAGGCCCTCGATCTCGATTTGGCTGCGCAGCAAGCAAGTGAAAGAGAGGAGTCTCGTGCGCGGGAACTTATCCATTCTCGGTTTGCAGACCCCGCTTGGAACATGAAGCGGTGATAATTTATTTTAAGAATAATTATTAGAATAATATAAAATAAGCTTGATAAAATTGTATTACCCACTATACTGGTATCCGAGAGGAGGATACCTTGTTTCAAAAACAGCCGATTATGCGCAAGGTGCTGTACAGTCTTGCGCCTATTTTCCTTTTTTCTATTTATTTATATGGTGTGCGTCCCCTGTTAACTGCCCTGGTGGTGTTTCCTTTGGGGATCCTGGTGGAATATCTTTTTGAAAAAAAGCGGGGTAAAAAGGTAAGCGAAGCGGTTCTCGTGACCTGCGCTCTCTATACCCTTTCGATGCCGCCGGTGGTTCCCCTTTGGATTGTGGCAGTAGGGATTGTCTTTACTGTATTCATGGCCAAGGAAGTGTATGGTGGTTTCGGCCGGAATATCTTTAACCCCGCCATTGCAGGGCGGCTTTTTGTGTACATTTCCTTTGCCACAATGATGCAGGCAGGTTTTGTGCAGGCCGGCAATTTCGGAGCCGCTGCGGGGCTTTGGGGGTATCCGGTGGACGGGATGAGCGCCGCCACACCTCTTGCCCAGCTTCGTCATGGGGAGCCTATTTCGGTTCTTAACGCAATTCTCGGTTTCCGTATGGGCTCCTTAGGTGAAAGTTCTGTGATCCTTATAGTTCTTGCGGGTATTTACCTGGTGGCAACAAAAACAGCAAGCTGGCGGCTTATGGTGTCCACCATTGGCTCGGCGGTGCTGCTCACCGGTGCCCTGCTTCTTGCTGGGGTCGCCAAGGCTCTGCCGATGGAAAGTCTCCTTGTGGGGAGCTTCCTCTTTGTAGCGGTCTTTATGGCTACCGATCCGGTGAGCGCTCCGAAAAAGCCCCTTGCCCAGTGGCTATACGGAATAGTCATTGGTCTTTCTGTGGTGCTGATCAGGACCTTCTCGCTTTTCCCCGAGGGGACCAGTTTTGCGGTTCTTCTGGGAAATACCGCAGCTTCCCTTTTTGATGACCTTGTGGGAGGCAAAAAGGCCGCCCCCGCAGCCGCAGCTGCGAATGCTGCTCGTTCAGCAAAAGATGCAGGAGGCGCCAAATGAAGCGGGATGGCATGCTCTATACGGTACTCTTTACGTTTGTTATCTGTATTGTCTTTGTGTTTTTCCTTGCCCTGGCAAACGAGCTTACCAAGGACCGGGTTGCGGCAAACCGGAGGCTTTCTGAGCGGTCTGCTATTTTAGCGGCCCTGGGTATTGTCTATTCAGCTCCATCCCAGGTGGATGCCCTTTACACGAGCCAAGTGACTGAGCTTAAGACAGAGCAGGGGATGATTTATAAAGCAACGGTGGACAACCAGAACCGTTACGCCGCCATGGTTGCAGGCCCCGGTCTTTGGGGAACCATCCGGGCTATACTCGCGGTGGACGAACCGGTCGAACGAATCGAGGGCTTCCGAATCGTTTCCCACAATGAAACCCCGGGTCTCGGCGGCCGCATCGATGAAGGCTGGTTCCAGGCCCAATTTAAGGGTGAAAGAATCGGTGCTGGAGGTATCGCGGTTCTGCAGGGAAGCGGGAAGGGTGACCCTGACCCAGATAACAGCCAGGTCGATGCGGTTACCGGCGCATCCAGAACGAGCCAGGCTATTCAGGACATTGTAAATAAGGAGATCCGGGTGTTTGAAACACTGCGGGATCAGGGAGGCTTGCGATGAGCGCAGCAAAAAAACGGGGGCCTGCGGCAGAAATTCTTGTGCAGAACCTCTGGTGGAACAATCCTATCTTTATCCAGGTGTTGGGTATCTGCTCGACCCTGGCGGTAACTAATAACCTTACCAATACGGCTATCATGACTATCGGGGTAAGCCTGACCACCGCCTTTTCCAGCATGAGCCTTTCGGCCATGAACAAGCTCATACCAAACAAGGTCCGTATGATCGTTCAGGTCCTGGTAATCAGCTTTTTCGTCATTATTATAGATATACTGCTCCGGGCCTACCTGCCGGATATTTCCCGTTCTTTAGGGCCCTATGTGGGGCTCATTATCACTAACTGCATCATAATGGGCCGGGCAGAAGGCTTTGCCCGATCCAACCCGCCGCTCCTTTCCTTTTGGGACGGACTTACGAGCGGTTTCGGCTACATGGCAGTACTCATGCTTATCGCGGTGGTCCGGGAACTCTTGGGCTTCGGCAGCCTTTTTGGCCTTCCTGTGCTGAGCGCCCTTTTGGGAGCAGCCTTTACTCCCTGGACCATTATGATTATGGCCCCCAGTGCCTTTTTCCTCGTGGCCCTGGTTATGTGGGGAGCCAAGACCCTGCAGGAGAACATGAAAATCGCTGCTAAGGCTAAACAAGGAGGGGCAAAATGAGTCCCATGGTGCATCCGATTACCCTGCTTTTTGCTTCGGTCTTTACGAGCAACATCCTGCTTGCTAACTTCCTCGGGATGTGTTCCTTTATTTCTATCTCCAAGGACCAAAAAAGTTCCTTTGGCCTGGGCCTCGCGGTCACCGTGGTTATGACCATTACCATGGTAGTTTCCTGGGCGGTGCTAAAACTGGTTATAGAGCCCCTGGGGCTGGATTACCTTTCATTTATCATTTTTATTATTGTTATTGCGGCTATTGTTCAAATTTTGGAAATGCTGATAGACCGTCTATCTCCGGCCCTGTATATGGCATTGGGCATCTTCCTTCCCCTAATTACGGTGAACTGCGCCATACTGGGGGCCATCCTCTTTATGCAGATTCGGAATTACAATTTTTGGCAAACCCTCAGCTTTGGTTTCGGATCCGGTGCAGGCTGGTGGCTCGCCATCATGCTCCTTTCATCAATCCGGAAAAAGATTGATGCTGCCCCAGTGCCTGCGGGACTTAAGGGCCCCGGCATTACCATCATTACTATCGGGTTCATGGCCATGGCCTTTATCGGCTTTTCCGGCATGCTCAGTGTTCAGTAGGAGGTTGCAATGAGTCCCTTGCTGCTCGGCCCCCTGGTGGTAGCCCTGATTTCATCGGTTTTAGCCCTGGTTATTTCTATTACCGATCGGATTGTCAACGATTACGGCGAGGTAAATATCGACATAAACGGCAGCAAAAAAGTGCTTACCGTAAAGGGCGGGAGTCCCCTTTTGGGCACCCTGGCCTTTCAAAACATTTTTGTGCCCTCCGCCTGCGGCGGCCGGGGCTCCTGCGGGGCCTGCAAGGTCCGTGTACTCTCTGATGTGGGGCCCCACCTGCCGACAGAGCTCCCCTATATGACAAAGGAAGAAGTGGCTCGGAATGTTCGGCTTTCCTGCCAGGTTAAGGTGAAAAAAAATATCGCCATAGAACTACCGGAAGCCCTCTTTAATGTCCGCAAGTTTAAGACAACGGTAGAGCGCCTGCGGAACCTGACCTACGATATTAAGGAAGTGTACCTCAAGCTTTCGGACGAAGCGGTTGCCTCGGGAGGCATCTCCTTTACTCCGGGCCAGTATGCCCAGCTGGTGGTGCCTCCCTACGGAGATCTTAAGGAGAGTGTGCAGCGGGCTTATTCTATGTCCTCCACGCCACAGGACAAGAACCATATTGAATTTCTTATCCGGCTTGTTCCTGGAGGCATTGCCACAACCTGGGTACACCAGCACCTTAAAGAAGGGGATACGGTAGAAGTTGTCGGTCCCTTTGGCGAATTTGCTGTCCGTGATACCGACGCGACCATGGTCTTCGTTGCCGGCGGTTCCGGCATGGCCCCCTTTAAGTCAATGCTGAACCATATGGCCCAAACGAGCCAGTGGACGAATCGGGAGATCTGGTATTTCTTCGGAGCCCGGTCCAAACGGGATATGTTCTATCTTGATGAAATGGCAGACCTGGCTCGGCGCTTCCCCAACTTCCATTTTGTGCCCGCCCTGTCGGAACCGAAACCTGAAGATGCCTGGACCGGCCCTGTGGGACTTATTACCAATGTGCTCGATTCTTACTTTAAAGAAAAAATCGGTAAGGACAAACCCATGGAGGGCTATCTCTGCGGCAGCCCCGGCATGATAGACGCCTGTGTTAAGGTAATGACCGCCAACGGTATCAGCCAGGACAAGATCTATTACGACAAGTTCGCATAAGGACGTAAAAAGGGGAGTGGATCTATGAAAATGAATTTTGATGAACGGGCCGCCTATGAAAAAATGAAGGCCGGGGTGTTAACCAGCACTGGTTTCCTTGGCAGTGATACACGGCCTTTAAGCGATATTGTCGAAGCCGACGAAGAACTGTTCCGAGCCCTGGGCCTCGATTTTAACATTGTGGCAGAACGGCTTGATACCCTTGCCCGCCAGGGCGCCGAGGGTCTCGGTGAACCGATTACTGTCGAAGGGCAGTATCTGGTTAAAAGCGACGAAGCCCGGGGCAAGCTTCCCTGTCCCTATGGGGACGGCCTGTATCACAAAAATGCCGTGTCGGTACAGAAAGGGGAAGATACGGTTATTTATTCAGATCTTTCTTTGCACCTTTTGCGGGTGCACCATTTCTGTCAGGGACAGGGAAGCCCCTTCCGGCTCGATCCGGTGGTGCTCAAACGATTGTTGTTTTAGTCAAAGAGAGAATCTACCGCGGGCAGACCTATAATATTCGTACGAGGAGAAAAACATAAATGAAAACACAGATTATTGTAATTGGAGCGGGCTTTGCGGGGCTTACGACCGCAGCCTTGCTCGCAAAAGAGGGCTACCAGGTTACTATTCTGGAAAAATGCGATTCCCCTGGGGGCCGGGCGCGGCTCTGGGAAAAAGATGGTTTTGCCTTTGACATGGGGCCCTCCTGGTACCTGATGCCCGAGGTGTTCGACGCTTATTTTTCCCTTTTTGGCAAAAAGCGGGAGCAGTATTACGGGCTCGAAAAGCTAAAAACCCACTATACGGTATATTTTGAACGCCACGATCCGGTAAGAATTACCAGCGATTTTGAGCAGACAAAGGCTCTCTTTGAAACCTTTGAATCAGGCGGCAGCCAGCGGCTGGATTCCTATATTCAAAATGCCAAATATAAATACGACACAGCCATGAGGGACTTCTTATACCGGGAGTACCGCCATGTATTCCAGTTCCTCAACAAACGCCTCATGACCGAGGGCCTCAGGCTCAATATTTTCCAGGCCCTGGATCCCTATGTGGGCCGTTACTTTTCCGATGTCCGGGCTCGGCAGATTTTAGAATATGCCATGGTCTTTTTAGGAGCCAGCCCCACCAATGCGCCTGCCCTCTATTCGCTTATCTCCTATCTTGACATCGCCGATGGCGTATACTTCCCCGTGGGTGGTATGTACACCATAGTAGAAGGCCTCGTGAAGCTTTGCGGCGAGCTCGGTGTATCCATAGAATATGGAGAAGATGTACGTCATATTGATGAACGTCCGGGGCCTGCGGTAGCAGTCCGCTCGGTCAAGGATGGCCGGAAGCGGGAATATGCTGCCGATGCGGTGGTGATGTGCGGCGATTATGCCCATGCGGATCGGGAACTTGTGGATCCGAGTAAGGCAAATTATAGCAGTTCCTACTGGGACAAGGCAGTGCTTGCCCCAAGTATGTTTATTGCCTATATGGGTTTAAACAAGGAAATCCCCGAATTGACCCATCACAACCTTTATTTTTCCCATGATTGGACTGGTCATTTCGATACCATCTTTAAAAAGCCCTCATGGCCTGAGAATCCCTGCTTTTACCTGTCTGCGGCCTCTAAAACCGACCGTAGGGCGGCCCCCGCTGGGAAAGAAAATCTGTTTCTCCTTGTACCCACCGCACCGGGCCTCTCCGACACCGATGAAGTTCGCGAAGCCTATTACGAAAAAGTGTTACGTCATGTGGAGCGCCGTTTAGGAATTTCAATAAGGCCCTTTATTGAGGTTAAGCGTCTCTTTTCCCAGCGTGACTTTACTGAAAGCTATCACGCCTTTAAGGGCACCGCCCTCGGAATGGCCCATACTCTAAGGCAAACTGCCGTATTCCGGCCGGCCATGCGGAGTAAAAAGATTAATGGACTCTTTTATGCTGGGCAGTATACTCACCCGGGTGTGGGGGTTCCCATGACCTTTATTGCTTCCCAGGTTGTAGCTCCTATCGTACGCGAATATTTAAAAGGGTAAATTAAGGTGCAAGCTACTCAGGACACAATCGGCCTCTCTGATCTCAAGGCTTACCAAAAAGCTACGTTCCAGCGGGGAAGCAAAACGTATTTTAATGCAAGCCGTTTTTTCCCTCCCCGGCTGCGGGAACGGGTATTTACCCTCTATGCCTTTGTCCGCCGGGCCGATGACTTTGTGGATGCCCAGCCCCAGGATGCGGCAGGCTTTTTCCGTTTCCGTGCCTGCGCGGAGCGGGCCTTGGGACTAAACCTCAAGCAGCCTGCTCAAGCCCTGTCTCTGGAGAGAGCGTCCCGGGGCTTACCACAGCCCGCTCCGGATGACCCAGCGCCGGAAGAGCCAACGCCGGAAGACCGGGCGGTGATCGATGCTTTTGTTGCATTGGGGCGGACCGTTGGTTTTGACCCAGCATGGACTGTGGCCTTTTTAGATGCCATGGAAGCAGACCTTACTAAACAAAATTACGATACCTTGAATGAATGTCTTGCTTACATGTATGGATCCGCCGAGGTAATTGGTCTTTTTATGAGCCGCTGTATGGAACTCCCAGAAGCAGCCTTAGAACCTGCCCGCCTTTTAGGAAGGGCCATGCAGTACATCAATTTTATCCGGGATGTGTCAGAGGACCGGACACTGGGACGCCGGTATCTTCCTTTAGAAGGAGAATCATCGGAGATTACTGACCCCCTTTGGGCCCAAAAAAATCCGGAACGCTTTGCCGCTTGGCTTAGATGCCACCTCTCCCGGTACCGGGAATGGCAGCAGGGAGCGGTCTTGGGTTATCGCTTCATTCCTTATCGGTATCGGATCCCTATTATGACCGCCGCGGATATGTACTGGTGGACCGCAGAGGTAATAGAAAAGCAGCCCCTGGTGGTATTTCAGAAAAAGGTTAAACCCAGCAAAAAGCGAATTTTTGTTCAATTTTTTCTTAATATTTTTAAAGGTTTGGTGGTTTAGTTATGGATTTTAACGGACAGATGGAATCACCTTCTGAGCAGCCTCAAAATTTACATGAGCGTGCGGTCAGAAAAGAAAACTTTGTAATCGGCCTCTTAGGAGCCTTGTTTTTTATAGGCCTCTGGGGGCACCTTTTTCCCATAACCAGGCCATTCATGTTGCTATTAACCCCCTATCTCCTTTTGATGTGCGGAGGGCTGGTGTTTATTCTGGCCCTACGGGAAGAGGGGGCAGGGCTTCTTTTATTGGCCCTCCCTACGTTCCTGGTTACTTTTACTCTTGAAGCGCTTGGAGTTGCGACGGGAGCAATTTTCGGTGCCTACCGTTATGGCCCTGTTTTAGGCAAACACTTTTTTAACGTGCCGCCTATCATCGGTTTTAACTGGGTTCTTGTTGTGCTTGGTTTTTCCCGCCTGGTATGGAGCCGATTCTGCATTCGGTATGCACCTCTTGGCGCTTTTGTAACGGCCCTGCTTTGTGTTCTTTTTGATTATATTATGGAACCCGTTGCTGTTGCCCTTAACTATTGGACCTGGACAGGAGGAACAATTCCTTTAAAGAATTATGCGGCCTGGTTTCTTATTTCTTACATTTTCGCCCTACCCACATGGTACTTAAAAGAAACTTTAAAAGCCAAAGCCCTTCAGGGTTATATTCTTATTCAAGCAGGCTTTTTTATTTTACTCCGCTTCGGCCTTGCCTTTGTCCGTTAATTTTATAATATTAGGAATTATTATGAGTAATATATTGATGCAAGACCTGATTGGTCTCGTGGGATCATTTGTGTATGTATTTGTATTCATAGGCCTTGCAACTCTATTGTCTGGCCGGGGGGCAGTGTCTCCAAAAACGAGCAGAAAGATTGTACATATCGGTGTATCCCATTGGTGGCTTTTTGCCATGTTCTGGATGAAAAGTCCTATAATCGCGAGTATTGGGCCGGCGGTCTTCATCTTGCTCAATTGGCTTAGTATAAAGGCGAATGCGTTTAAGGGCATGAATAACGATGAATCCCGGCATAATTACGGGACCGTCTATTTTCCGATTTCGCTTTTGCTATTGGTTATCGCCTCTTGGAGTGGTTTTATGCCGAAGTGGGTAGCGGGAACGGCTATTTTGGTACTTGGCTGGGGCGATGGTCTTGCGGCTCTGGTAGGAGATGGACTAAAAAGCCCCGCCGGAAATGTGTTTGGCTCCCGAAAATCATTGGCTGGCAGCATTGCCATGTTTACTGCTTCCGCATTAGTTGTCTTTATAATGACCATGGCCTTTGATCCCGCTGTTACAATAACCGAAGCGATTGGCCGGGCTTTTGGCACCGGTCTTGTGGCCGCATATCTCGAAGTATTTTCTCCCTTTGGAACGGACAACCTTACGGTGCCTCTCGGCACGGCTCTATATTTGCATTATCTTGCTCCCTTACCGCTCAATATGAGCTTTATTCTTGTTTTTTCGGTTCTTGGTATAGCGGCTTTTATCGCATGGATTAAAGAGACCGTAACCGCAGAAGGTGCCCTTGCCGGGCTTGGTTTAGGGACCGTCATTTTTATGGGAACCGGGTTGGGTGGACTTGTGGTACTTGCTGCTTTTTTTGTTTCATCCAGTTTGGTAGGACGACTTCGCCGGGAACAGAAGGAACGGCTTGGTCTCAGTAAAATCCATGAAAAAGGAGACCGCCGGGATGCAATACAAGTTTTTGCCAACGGCGGCGTTGGCATGATAAGTGCTATTTTCTATGCAGTAACGGCACAGCACCTTTTCCTTGTGGCCTTTCTTGTGTCTTTTGCGGCAGCCACTGCCGACACCTGGGCCAGCGAACTGGGAGTCTTAAGCCGCGGTACGCCCCGTTCTATCATCAACCTAAAACCGGTGTCTCCGGGGATTTCTGGAGGGGTAAGCCTGTTTGGCTTTGCAGCCTCATTTGCGGGTTCTTTGCTGATTACTATTTTCTCATTCGTACTTGACCCAGACCGAGCAAGAGGGCTTTTAGTGCCCGTATTGATAGGCGGTTTTATGGGATCCCTAGTAGATTCAATTTTAGGCGCCACGCTGCAAGCCCAGTACCGCTGCGCCGAAACAGGGCGAGTTGTGGAGCGGCCCATTTCTGGCAGCCTTAAAAATACACTTATTAAGGGGCTAGCTTGGATGAACAACGATATGGTTAATTTTCTCTCCATTTTAATAGCCACGTTCGTCGTTTCTGTCTGGTTTATGGCACTGCAAGGCTCATACTAGTCCTGCCTGGTTCATCGGTGTACAATAGCAGGGCTATGAAACGTTTTCTTTCCTATTTGGGATTATTTTTTTATATCTCGGTCCTCTGTGCTGCCGAACCATCGAAGCCTTCGCTGAAAGTACCCCTCTCTCTTCTCTGGTTACAGGCCCAGAATGGCAGTTCGGACATTTTTATTGCCGATTCGCCGATATTGCCTCCGGATATATTATCAATTCCACGAGAACCGGGAATGGCGGTTTCTGTATCCTACGATAAGGCGCAATATGAGCTTGCCTATGATAATTTTTATAAGCGGGCAGTATTTCCCCTGTTTTGGGATAACAAGTTTAATACTGTTCATGTCAAACGGAATGAAGCAGGGCTTCCTGTCAGGATAGAGCTACCGGATGAAAAAGTTACTGTTCTTGTAACTGAATATCAAAATAATGTACCCCTTCGTTTCCAATATAAAAAGGATGGAGAAACTCTTTTTGTGCTGCTGTGTTACTGGGAATCAGGAACTGAAGAAAGCTGGTATACCGAGACTGGAGAACTCGATACCCTCTATGAGTATCGATTTTCTCAGGGTAATCTAGCTCAGATCTCAAGTGTTTCTACAGACGGAACTGTTAATCCCCTCACAGTTTGGGACTACAATGCGCACAACCTTGTCTCTTCTATGAGCAGAGGGCAGAATAGGGCAGAGTTTTTGTTTAACCGGATGAATCGTATCAGTATGATCCGTGAAATTGCGGAAGATGGCTCTATTTCAGAACGAAATTTTCAGTATGATGAACGGGGTTTGCTGGTGAGGCAATACGGACGCATCAAAATGGAAAACTTTGAATATCGATACAAATATTCTTTTGATCAAAGGGGCCTCTGGACTAGCTGCACTGTTCAAGCTTGGAATGAACAGTTCGGTCGGCTGATTCCAGGTCCAGAAATACAGATTAATAGAACTATCACAAGGAGATAAAGAATGATTGGTGCTGCAGAGTGGCGGGATATCAAATACGAAGAGACCTTTGAGCAGGAAGTCCGCGGTTTGGAGCGGCGCAGACAATATGACAAAAATCTCACTTTAGAGGATCTAAAAAATATGCTGCAACATCTTTATCATTTGGACGGAATGGACTGGATCGGCCGGGGAGAATTGCAGGATACTATTTTATATGCGACCATTGCGGCTTATGAGCATTTTATTGCCGAATGGGAAGCGGAGCTAAAAAAAGAAACTGAGGCTTTTACAAAAAAATAATTAATTTTAACGATATTTTAACAATTTCTTTATAGTCTTCTCATGTCGTCCTTATAGATTACAGCCAACTTACAATTGACTTGGAGGTCGATATGAAGAAACTGGCGATTGTTATCGTGGGTGCTCTTATTGCAGGCGGTACCCTCTTTGCTCAAACTGTTCCTGGCTCTGGTCTTGTTAAAGGTCCCGAAGCTGGTGAAGCGAAGAACCTCACTGGTGCGGGCGCTACCTTCCCTGCGGTTCTCTACACAA
>JAIWNU010000086.1 GCA_020216655.1 Treponema sp.
CCGTATAACAGCGCACCCGGACGCATTTCCGGGAGAAGGAATTTTCTCGATGGCCAAGAAACTTTACGTCGGCAATCTCTCGTACAACACTTCCGAAGACAGCCTCCGCAATTTGTTCTCTAATTTTGGAAGCGTTGCCTCCGCCAAGATCATTTTTGATCGTGAAACAGGTAACTCCAAGGGCTTCGGCTTTGTCGAAATGAGCACAGACGAAGAAGCTAGTGCTGCTATTGCAGGCACCAACGGTCGTGAGTTCGAGGGGCGACAGCTCCGCGTAAACGAAGCAATGGACAAACCTCGCCGCGAACGCGATAACGGCGGATACAACCGCTGGTAACATAAGCACCTTAATAAAAGGGGATGTCCTAAACTTATTGGACATCCCTTTTTTTTAATTGCAAGACCAATAAAAAAGCCGGTCTGCAACCGGCTTGTCGGTGTCCTGCTCCGTTGCCTGCCTCATCATAGGCAGGGCCAGAGATGGACGTCACGCATTTTAGCGTTCCTATAATTTGTCTGCATTGTACAGAATACAATACACGGCACTACATAAATTCGCTGTCTCTGCTCGACCGGAGCATACCCGAGAGTATTCCCCGGTCATACTCTTTTAGGCGGAGTTTCCATAAAGGGCCCTCCCACATTACATGGCGAACAAGCCAGAATAAGTCATTCATGAACCCCCATCCGGTGGGCTATGAACCAACTTCTGAGCTGGTTCTTTTGAACCAGCTAATATAAATTTAATCAATTTTTTGAGAAATGCAAGACTTTTTTCATTTTTTTAATTGAGGCTCTTTTGAAAGAGCCCCGCATCATTGGTCCAGCAAACCTCGGCTTACCAACTCTGCCATAAGAGTTGTTAAGGTATCTATATGCATTTCATCGGCCAGGCTCGAAAGGGTATCTCGGATTTCTTCTAAATCTTCCCGAGAAAGGATCATAGAGCCTTCATCATATTCATGTACTATAAAAGCAGCGATATATCCGAGACGGAGATAATCGGGTACAGCCTGGGAAGTATAGGAATCTTTCCAATATTTAAACAATTCTTCAGACCCCTGGAGCCCCAAATGGGGTGTCACCAGGCTTGAAAAAGCAATAAAAAGCCGATCTGTAGTAAGGCCATCTTCTAAGGGCTCCTTATTTTGGAACCGTTTATTTAAGTCTGACAAAAAATGTTCAACTGGTCGCATTGCATTACTATACAACAAATAGCAAAGTTTGCAAATGGATGTAAGTAGTTCTTGACTTTTACGTAATTGGGCTCTAAACTTGTAGCCATGAACCTCAAGAGCGTACTTAGCCGTGACACTATTCGTCTCCATCTTAAGGGGACCACAAAAGAACAAATTATCAACGAACTGCTGGATGTCCTGGTTCAGAGCGGGAAAATTAAGGACAGGGAAGCTGCTTTTGCTGCCATAATGGACCGTGAACGGAAAATGTCGACCGGCATGAAGCATGGCATCGCCATCCCCCATGGAAAGTCTCCAACAGTCCATGAGCTTGTTGCCTGTATCGGCATCTCAGATACACCGGTGGATTTTGACTCCCTGGACCATGAACCGTGCCGCATTTTCATAATGACCCTGTCACCTCTCGATAAGACGGGGCCGCATCTTCAATTTCTTGCAGAAGTGAGCCTGTTGTTTAAAAGTTCTGAAAAACGGGCAGAAATTCTTGCGGCCAAAACGCCAGAGGATGTGCTTAAGGTCTTAGTAGAATAAGCGCTTATCCTCCTGGGGCTGCCTCTCAGCAGCCACTAGATAAATGTGAGGATACAAAAAAGACCCGGCCGATCGAACTGCCGGGTCTTTTTATATTCAAACACGAATGGCTTTTAAGTGGCTCAGTTTTTAGCAGATCCTATTTGTTTCAGCGCTTCTTGGGCCAGCATTTTTACATAGTTGTTCCATTCCTGGTATTCGACAGCCTGCAGCGCTGGCCTTGCCACAGCTTTTCCTGTCGCACCTAAAGCAGGTATAACCGCCCGAACAAGCTGTTCATCTTCCTGGGTAATGTTGTTTGCCTTTCGTTTTGCGTTTAAGGCTAATAGGAAGTTAGATAAAAGCCGGGCCGCATCATCGGTACCTATGGAAGAGAGAGCTGCAATGCTATTCAATTTCTCTTCCGTATCTATACCTTCCTTATAAGATCGTTCAAGAAGGGGAAGAACAGAAGTATCATTGGTTTTGTAACGGCGAATCATATCTATTGCAAGTTTTCTTGAATTGCTCAGTATGACCCGCTGCTTAACATCCTGGGTAGAGGCCCGCCAGGCTTCTGCGAGAGCCCTTACCGCCACCCGGGCTTTTGCTTCAGAAGCAGCCCGGGAACTTTCCATTCTCTGCAAAGCAAGCAGTTTAATATCATAGGAATAGCTGCTGGACCTAATAATGTCCGAAAGCGGTGTTTCGGGGTTTTCTATAATAAAAGGCAGTGACCGGTCAGCCTGTTCTCGGATTCGCTTACTATACCAGCCATTTGCTGCAAAGAACACCGGCAGATAACCTGAAGGCTGCTGATATTTTTCCAAAGCGATAATTGCTCCATAGGCAATCTTTTCTCCGCTTTCAGGATCATCGGTAGGCTTTAAATTGAGACCTTGTAAAAGTTTTTCTATCTGTTCTGAATAATCAAGGTTTCTCAGCTTCCCCATTGCAATAAGCGCATCCGCTTTTACCAAGGGGTTGGAAAAACTCTGCACAACCTTCCAGAGGTCACTTGCTGCAGCTGAGTATTTAGAATTGCCTAAAAGTTGTGCTAGAAGCCTTGCCGATTGGTCTGCCGCATCACGTTCTGCGGTAGACTTAAGGGAGGGAAATTCCTGGAGCAGCTGTGACAAGGCTGTTGCATAAAGCTGTCCGGCGCCAACAATATTCTGATCCGCAATACTTTTCAGTACCGCAAGACGTTCCTGAGTTGTTGAAGCCTGTTCATAGAGCAGTGTATAAACATCTATCGCCTCAGAAGCAAATAGATTAGTAAAAATATAAAGAGAAAAAATTAAAGTGAGTAATCGTTTCATTGGCTATTTAGTCCCCATTATTCAACAACTTTGGTTTCGGTACGTATTGTGTATTCAAATTCCACAATCTGTTTCGATTTGCCCTGCAGATCCTCTACAATCTTACGCACAAGTTCCTTATTTGGGCCGTATTCATAGGTAGTTCGTTGCAATACCTGACCACCTGCGCTGGTGCGTTCTTCTTTTACCAGGAGGCCTTTTTCCCAGTATGAAAATTCCCTGCGGAGCAGTGAGTCCAGGGCATTAAAATAGCTAACCTGAGAAAGGTTGCCATCCGCATCATAGTCATACACACTTGAACCGTTTTTTTTGCCCGTGGCATCGGTTAAAAGAGCGCTTCGGACCTTGCCATTGCTATAAGTATATTTGGTTTCCGCAACTTTTGAATTGTTATTGTCCTTTACAATCCAGCTGATTTTATTATTCTGTGCATCATATACATATTCATAGGACGAAACCAGTTTACCATTGGCATCGGTAACGTTTTCTCCGATTAAAAGGCCATTCGCATTATAAGAATAGGCTCTCCTGGATACAATCTTGTCATCCCGGTCTTTTATTACCTTTTCCGCAAGCAAGTTTCCGACATAAAAGTATTCGATTTTTTCAAGAACTGCTCCAGACGCACTGTACCTGGTCTGATTCTGCAGAACCCACCGTTTTTCGTCCCACACAGAGATGGTGTATTCATCAATAGTGTTGTCAGCAAACTTTACCACCGATTTAACTTCCACCGGAATCTGTATGGTAATTGTTTTCTTTGCAACAGTTTGTTCATTTTTTTTCTGTATCTCATTGGTTGCCGATACTTCTAATCGCGGCTGAGTATCAGACTTTGCATCATTCGGCACAACCTGCGTTCCTGCACAAGAAAGAAATATTGTACACAGACCAGCAAGGGCTATCATGTGTTTCATGTATATAACCTCCTAAAAACTTGTATAATATGATAGATTATAGGGGCTTTTTCAAGCATTTCATACAGGAGTATCAAGAATGATTCTTAAAGATAATTATTTCTATGATGAACAGGGGCGCATTCTTTGGCTGAGAGGCTGCAATGTGAGCGGCAGTTCCAAAGTCCCCTTTACACCTAAGGGGGAAACTTGGCGAAAGGATTCGTTAAAGAATCCAGAGATGGTTTCTTTTGTCGGCCGCCCCTTCCCGCTCGAAGAAGCTGACGAACATTTAGACCGCTTAAGATCCTGGGGTTTTAATTTCATCCGTATGGTGATTACCTGGGAAGCTATAGAACATGCCGGGCCAGGAGTTTATGACGAAGAATATCTAGCGTACTTAAGGAAAATAATAAAAAAATGTGAAGACCGGGGGATCTGGGTATACATGGATCCCCATCAGGATGTATGGAGCCGCTGGACCGGAGGAGACGGAGCTCCGGCTTGGACCTTGGAAAAGATCGGCATACAACTGGAACATATCTATGTGACCGGTGCGGCCCTTACACATCAGGAATTGGGAGACCCGCTTCCTAAAATGATGTGGCCCACCAACTACAACCGCTACGCCGCGGCAACCATGTTCACCCTTTTTTTTGGAGGAAACGTGTATGCCCCTGGCACAACTATAGACAGAGAACCTGCCCAGGACTGGCTACAGGAACGATATTTGGCTGCATTTCGGCACTGCTATAGGAGGCTCAAGGACTGCAAGGCCATTATTGGCTGGGGAGCTATGAACGAACCCCATCAGGGTTTTATCGGTTATAAGGACCTATCAGGACTGGAAAATAATTCCATAGCCTTAGGGCCAATTCCGTCGGCCTTCCAAGCGATGGCATCGGCTTCCGGTTATACGGTAGAAATTCCGGTATACAAAACAGATATACTGGGTACCCGGGTCATTGGAAAACAAACCCTTAATCCCGAAGGGGTATCTCTTTTTAAGGAAGGTTATTCCTGTCCATGGAAAAAAGCAGGGGTTTGGGGCGAAGACGGGGGAAAACCGGTTTTATTGAAAGGGGACTACTTTGCCCATTACCAGGGAAGGGAAGTCAATTTTATTGAAGATTTCCTAAAACCCTTTATTAAAAAGTTCCGGGACCGGATACTGGAAGTTAATCCCAAGGTTTTTCTGTTCATCGAGGGAATACCCAATGGAGATCATCCATCTTGGCAGCAAGAAGAGGGACAGGGAATAGTACACGCCTTCCACTGGTATGACGGCGCTACACTTTTTTCAAAGACCTTTAATCCCCATATCTCCGTACGGGCGGACAATCGCAAGCTCGTATTGAGAAAGCAAGCAGTCCTCGCTAGTTTTATTGATCAACTTAAAGAAGATATGGACTGGGCCAAAACATCCATGGATAACGCTCCGTGTCTTCTGGGGGAATTTGGCCTTCCCTTTGATTTGTACAATAAAAAAGCATATAAAACAGGCAACTATGCAAAACACATTCAAGCACTGGATATGTACTACAGCGCCATAGAGAGTCTTTTTTTGCATTCCACCATTTGGAACTACACGCCGGATAATACCCACGAGCGGGGAGACGGCTGGAATGACGAAGATCTCTCTCTTTTTGGAGAAGGCAAAACGCGGGCACAGATAGCCTGGGATAGACCATTCCCGCGGGCCACCGCCGGTAAACCCGAACTTTTTTCCTGGGACTACGCGCGTAAAACCTGCCTCTATGTTTATACAACAAATACAGAGGCTGAAGGACCTACAGAGCTCTATCTTGGAGAGCGTCATGTAGGACCGAATCCACAGATATTCATTACAGCCGAAACCCCAGAGACTGGGGAAACAGCCGAAAAGATCCAGGTACAGTATGCCTGGGATCAGGCAAAGAGCATACTATACCTGGTAAATCCAAGCATACCCTGCAAGATTAAAGTTCTTATTCAGGGCTGACGGAAGGCATTGAGCAGGGGGAAGCGGACCGAAGCGAGGCGGGACTCCCCTGCTTTTGGAGACGCTGGTCTAACACCGCCATCGGCAATAATCCATCGGCTTGCCAGTTCCTGCTGGAAAAGCTGATCAATACCTGCCTGGAAATTTTGAATCCGAGATATGTAATCCAAGGTAGATTTGGGCGTACTGTCAGAACGGACCCGGGTTGTTCCTGCATTGTACATGGCAAGACCAGCAACCTCGGAACCAGCCAGATCCAAACACCACCGCAAATGGGCAACCCCATACCGAGAATTGATATCGGGATTAAAAAAATCTTCTTCTTTTAGGCTGGTAAAGGATTTAGAGTTAAGCTGAAAAAGGCCCCGATCTATACTGGCCTTGTTTTTATTAACAGCCCGCGGGTTATACCTGCTCTCTTCCCAGGCCAGCGCAAAAACTAAACTCGGTGAAACTTCGAATTCGTCAGCATATTTAAGAATAACCTCTGCAATTTGGCGGGATTGGGTAATCGCCTCAAAAAACCCGATCACCGAATCTCGTGAAAGGGGATCCCGATACAGGGCAAGGACTAGATCGATTTTTTCCTTCTTTGCGTTAATAATTGCATCCCGATATTCCTTGGGATGCATTGCAACCCATTCAGTCTTATCTTCTACAGTCGAACCAAAAAAAGAAGCATCAAAGGACTTAGAAAAGTAAATACTGGCCCCAACCCCAAGCACCACGACAAAAACAACGGACACTACATAGACTGTCTTTCTTCGAATCATTCCTACAGAAATACTCCATTTGGGATACCTACGATATACTACCGTTTGATGTAAAAGCTTGAAGTTGATTGCATTTTATTAATATTTCATTCTCATGACAAGTATGCACAAGCGGAAGGAAGGCGCCTGCGGGTTAAAAACCCGCAGAAAAAGAACTATTTTCTATTTTTTTATAGCCCGGACGCGAATAATACCTTCGACCTTACTGATACGATCCAGAATATCATCGGGTATTTCCTGTTCCGTATCGATAATGTTATAGGCGTATTTTTCCTTATGATGATTTATCAGGTCTGTAATGTTGATGTTTGCCCCTGCCAGTATACTGGTTATTTGTCCGACCATGTTGGGAACGTTGCGGTTCGAAACTAAAAGCCGGAAGGGCGAGCGCTGTTCAAGCCGGCAATGGGGGAAATTGACCGAGTTTTTTATATTCCCGCACTCAAGGTAGTCCATGAGCTGCTGCACCGCCATAATCGCGCAGTTATCTTCCGCTTCGGGAGTGGAAGCGCCCAAATGGGGGATGCAAATTACTTTATTGTTTGCTAAAAGCTCCGCATTGGGAAAATCGGTAACATAGCAGGAGAGCCGTCCGTCGTTCAGGGCTCCCAGCACATCAGCCTCATTCACGAGCCCCCCGCGGGCGAGGTTGATAATTCTTGCACCTTTTTTAAGGATTTTGATCCGTTCCGCATTGATAAGACCCTTAGTATCCTCAGTCAAGGGGACATGGATCGTTATATAGTCAGACTGCCTCAGTAGACCTTCCAGTGTATCGGCTTTCTGGACCGAACGAGAGAGGCTCCAGGCAGCATCCACTGAAATAAAGGGGTCATAGCCGATGACATGCATCCCCAGGGCAGTAGCATCGTTAGCCACCATGACACCAATAGCACCGAGGCCAATGACTCCCAGGGTTTTTCCCTTAAGTTCGGGGCCTTCGAACTGGGCTTTTCCCTTTTCCACCAATTCAGGGACCTCATCTTTTTTATCAGACAGCGTCTTTGCCCAGGCAATACCGTCAATAATTTTCCGGGATGAGAGCAGAAGGGCCGCAATCGCCAGCTCCTTTACCGCATTAGCGTTGCCTCCAGGAGTATTGAATACAACAATGCCCCGTTCACTGCACAGATCTATCGGAATGTTGTTTACACCTGCTCCGGCCCGGGCGATAGCCTTTACCGTTTCAGGAATCTCCACCTGATGTAAATCGGCACTCCGTACAAGGATTGCATCCGGATTGGGCAGATCACTGGCGACCTCATACCGATCCCGGGGAAAGAGCTCCAGCCCCAGGGGAGAAATTTTGTTTGCCGTACGAATTCTGAACATGCTCTAGCTCCTGTGGGCAGCTTCAAACTGCTTCATAAAGTCTATAAGGGCAAGTACACCCTCTTTTGGCATGGCGTTGTAAATGCTGGCCCGCATTCCGCCGACAAGCCGGTGTCCCGCAAGGTTAACAAGTCCTGCAGTAGCAGCTTCTTTGACAAACTGGGCTTCCAAATCAGCATTTCCGATCACAAAGGGGATGTTCATGAGGCTCCGATCTTCTTTGCGGATTGGAGACCGGAACAATGCAGACTGATCAAGATAGTCATACAGCAGTTTTGCCTTTTCTTTATTGCGCCGTTCCATTTCGGCCACGCCGCCCTGTTCCTTCATCCAATCTAATACGAGACCTATAACATAAATTCCATAACAGGGCGGAGTGTTATACATGGAAGCCTCTTTTGCATGGATGTCATACCGAAGCATGGTCGGAATCCATGCGGGCACCTGTTTGATAAGGTCCTCTCGGATTATCACCACCGTAACCCCAGCGGGCCCAAGATTTTTCTGAGCCCCCGCATAGAGGAGGCCAAACTTTGAAACATCCAGAGGTTCCGAGAGTATGCAGCTAGAAATATCCGCTACCAAAGGCACCGAACCGGTATTGGGAATTTTCGTCCATTTTGTTCCAACGATGGTATTGTTCCATGTTATATGGTAATAAACATCTTCTGGATCGGCAGCAGGTGCTTCGGGAATATACGAATAGGCCTTGTCCTTTGAGCTTGCCGCTACCCGCACATCCGCATATTTGGCAGCCTCTTCTGCGGCTTTGGAAGCCCATACGCCGGTATCCACATAGGTTACTTTCTGCTTTTTGCCATCCTCTCTCACCGCCAGATTAAGCGGAATCATAGAAAACTGCAGAGAAGCCCCGCCCTGCAGAAAGAGCACCTTATAATTATCAGGAATGCTCATCAATTCCCTAAGCATTGCCTCTGCATGATCAATGATTGGCTTAAAATCCTTAGACCGGTGGCTCATTTCCATGACCGACTGTCCGGTCCCGTTCGCATTGGTCATTTCCGCCGCAGCCCGTTCCAGTACCGCCAGGGGCAGCATGGACGGCCCCGCCGAAAAGTTATACACCCGCTTGTTCATTAAGACCTCCTCATTATGAACATTGTATGGTGGCGCTGATCGCCCTCAGTTCATCAACCACATTCACATTACGAACCTGTATGCCCTCAGGTACTTGCAGCACCACCGGAGCAAAATTGATAATCCCCTTAATCCCCGCAGCGACGAGCCGATCGGTGGCATGTTGGGCTTCTTCGGGGGGCACACAGAGCAGGGCGAGCGAAATCTGAAACCGGGAAATCACCTCTGCCATCTTATATGCAGGATAGAGCGGAACAGGGGACCTGAGTATTTCAATCCGGTTTACACTCGAATCAAAGCCGGCTACAAGCTCATAACCTTCCTCTGCAAAAGCAGGATAATTTAAGTAAGCCGAACCGAGACGGCCCAACCCAACCACACAAAAACGCTGCGGTTTATCGAGTCCCAGGGCTGTTTTTATCGCCCCTGACAATTTTTCGCGATCATAGCCTGCAGGACTCGCAAAAGAACCTTCCAGGTAAGAAATATCCTTTCTAATTGTGTTGCTGGACCAGCCGGTCCGGGCCTCGATTTCTCCTGATGTTATAAATTGAACATCTAAACGATCAAGAAGACGGGCTAAAATGAGGAGCCGTTCTACACTTGGTTCAGGAATTGGATTCAAACCTCACCTCTCTGTTATTTTTTTCACAATCACTATAACATCGGAGATTTCAACTGTCAACATGTTGCAAGCTAAACCTATTTGGATTATGATACAGCCATGCCTGCGAAACGGTTCACGGTTCTGGACCTCATAGATATCGATCTAAAGGAGCATAACTCCCTCAATCTCCGCTGTATTGGCGGCAGAAAAGGGTTAAACCGAACCATCGCCATCCCGGACATTAACCGGCCAGGCCTTGCCCTGTCTGGTTTTTACGATTCC
>JAIWNU010000087.1 GCA_020216655.1 Treponema sp.
TTTGCCCATGAGCGAATACAGATCTTTGGCCGCGGAGAAGTGGCGTACCTTCGCAAGCTGGCAGACGAAGGGAAAACAGATACTATTACCCAGATGTTCAGCTACACTATCCCCTGCTGCATCTTTACCTATAACCAAACACCGGACCGCAACTTTTTTGAAATCGCCGAAGCAGCCCAGTGTCCCATATTGCAGACAGATCTGCCGTCTTCTGAATTTTCGTCCCGCCTATTGCGTATTTTAAGCAACATTTTTGCGCCCCAAAAAAGCGTCCACGGTGTTCTGGTGGAAGTATTCGGTCTTGGTATTCTTATCCTGGGTGATTCGGGGGTTGGAAAAAGCGAAGCAGCCCTGGAGCTCATTGAACGGGGTCACCGGCTTGTGGCAGATGATGTGGTTGAAATTCGCTGTGTGAACGGCAATATTTTAATGGGGTCCGGGGCCAACAAAATAATCGGCCACCATATGGAAATACGGGGCTTGGGGATCATCAATATTACCCACCTGTTCGGTGTCGGCGCCATCCGGGATAAAAAGCAGATCCAGCTTGTGGTTGTGCTGGAAGAATGGAATTCGGACAAAATGTACGACCGGCTCGGCACCCAGGAACAAACCATGGAAATTCTGGGCGTCCAGGTGCCAAAACTAGAAATTCCCGTAAAGCCCGGCCGGAACATTCCTATTATCATCGAAACCGCAGCGATGAATGAGCGGCTTAAAAAAATGGGGTATTTTTCAGCCAAGGAATTTAATCAGAATATTTTGAAATGGATAGAAAGCGATTCTGCCCGTTCAGTATACTTTGGGCAGGACGATTTTATTTAGAGAAAGGATTATCCTATGGTAGAACAAATGGTCACTATTAAAAATCGCGCCGGCATTCATGCCCGTCCAGCAGCCCTGCTCGTGCAGACCGCCAGCAAATTCAAATCAAAAATATACATAGAAAAAGACAGTGACCGGATTAATGGAAAATCTATCATGGGGATTATAACCCTAGGGGCAGGGTACGATACGAACCTAAAACTGATTGCCGAAGGTGAAGATGAACAGGACGCAATCAATGCCCTGGTGCATCTTTTTGATTCCAAATTTGAAGAAGATTAAAGTCCTTGCTCCGGCTTGATTCCCAGCAACGGCCAACCACACTGACGCTTCCGGCGCTTGTATTTATCTACATAATCGTTGGTATTTTAGCGCTTATCTTTTCATCAAGTCTTTTTACTCAATTTGTAAATAAACAAAGTTTTTCCGTATCCTTGTACATCATCGTCTTTGTCATGATATCTCTGGTCCTGGGCCTTTTTCTTGCAGTGGCCCTGTACCGGCTCATTCGCGATATCCTGCAAAAAAGAAGCGGAAGCCGCCTTAAACTGAAGTTTCTGGTCTATTTCCTTGTGCTAACGCTTTTTATTTCTATTCCTACGGTCATCATTCATGTGCAGCTCATTTCGAATCTCCTGCATACATGGAACCAGACAAAGATTGGAACTATTGCAGAAGATGCCCGATGGTTCTCCCTGGATGCTTACCGGTACCGGCTCGCATTTTTGCAAAAATGGGCAGATTCGGCTCCTCTTACAGCGATTTTAGAACAAAAGCAGCCCCTATCTGACATCGATCCATCAATCCTTGCGATGCAGCAGTTTGTTAAAAATGAACAGGGTATCTATAAGACTAAACGGGCCACCGGGAACGATCAATTTTTATTAGCCGAACCTCCGGGCACGGTAAAAGGCTTCGTAAACAGGAACGAAAATAGGGATCCAGACTGCATCCGCTATATCGTCCCTCAGCCTGATACCTCTATCATACTTGTTACCTATAGCCTCGGACCAGGTTTTGATGAAAAACTCGCCCGTATTGATGCGGGGAACAACATCATGGGAACACTATCCGACCTTGGCTCCCAATTGGTCCCCTTATTGGGCGGCTTTTACCTGGTGTTTTATTTGCCCATTGTGCTCATGGTTGTCATTATCGCCATTTCACTAAGCACCACATTAAGCCAGCCCATCAGCAACCTGGTTCAGGCGACAAAAAAGGTAGCTGAAGGGGATCTTTCCATCCGAGTACTGAGTAGGACAAAAGACGATTTTGGCATCCTGATAGATTCCTTTAACAGCATGGTCAGAAACCTGGAAAAGGCCCAATCAAAAGCACTGCAGACCGAAAAGGAAATTATCTGGAAAGACATGTCTCAGCGGCTTGCCCATGAAATTAAAAATCCCCTTACTCCCATAAAACTTTCTGCGGAACGGGTGCTACGAAGATGGAAGACCGAACCGGAACGGCTTGGCGAAATACTGGAAAGTTCCATGATGGCCATTATCCAGGAAACCGACAGTCTTACCAACCTGCTCACCGAATTTAGAACCTTTTCCCGGCTTCCGCCACCCACTCTGGAACGCACCGCCCTTACCCCGCTTATCGATGAAGCCATCAGCCTGTATAGGAATTCCTTCCCTGATGTCCAATTCATTACCAATATAGGTTCGGAAAACATCTATTTGCGGGTTGATAGACGGCATATCAGCCAGGTCTTGGCAAACCTGATTATCAACAGCATCGATGCCATGCATAACCGAGGCACCATTGAAATACGTTCTGACCTTGTCAAAAAACAGGATAGCCGCTATTGTAGAATCAGCATTAAGGATACCGGCTGCGGTATTCCTGCGGAAAATCGCGCACTCATTTTTACTCCCTATTTTACAACCAAAGCGGCAGGTACCGGGTTGGGATTATCTATCGTTGAACGAATTGTTCTTGACCATGGGGGAAGTATCTGGTTTGATTCTGCCGTAGGGGTGGGTACCACCTTTTACATCGATTTGCCTGTTGATGAGGGCTTGCAACGCTCATGAATACTATCTTAATTATAGATGATGAATCGGGTATCCGCACCGCCCTGTCTTCCATATTGATGGATGAGGGATATCGTGTGGAGACTGCTGAAGATGCCCTTATAGGGCTTTCTCTGCTCGAACAAACATCCTTTGACCTCATTTTTCTCGATGTGCTGCTGCCCCGGATGGGAGGGCTCGAAGCCCTGGAAAAAATACGTACCGGCTGGCCTAACATTGAGGTCATTATGATTTCGGGCCATGCAAATGTTGATATGGCTGTTAAGGCGGTAAAGCTTGGGGCCTTTGATTTTCTTGAAAAGCCCCTTTCACTCGATAAGGTCTTAACGGTTACGAAAAATGCCCTGACAATTCAAAAACTGCGTCATGAAAATATAAGCCTAAAAAAAGCAAAACAGCTTTCCTATGAAGAAATCATCGGCCACAGCCCGGGGATTCAGGCAGTAAAGGACCGTATAGAACAGGCAGCCCAGTCTGATGCGCGGGTGCTCATTAGCGGTGAAAACGGTACCGGCAAGGAACTGGTTGCCCGGGCTATTCATTTTAAGTCAAGCCGGGCGGACAAACCTCTTGTGGAGGTAAACTGCGCTGCCATACCTGATACGCTTATAGAAAGCGAGCTTTTTGGCCACGAAAAGGGCGCCTTTACCGATGCGGTGTCGAGCCGTAAGGGGCGCTTCGAGATGGCCAATGGGGGAAGTCTCTTTTTAGACGAAATCGGGGATATGACATTGACCGCCCAGGCAAAGGTGCTGCGGGCCATACAGGAACAAAAGATAGAACGGCTTGGAGGGGAGCAGACCCTCACGGTCGATGTCCGCATCATCGCAGCTACCAATAAGGATTTGGAAGCTGAGTGCAGGGCGGGGCGCTTCCGGGAGGACCTGTTCTTTCGTCTTAACGTTATTCCTATCCATATTCCGCCTCTCCGCGAACGGACCGAGGACATTCCAGAACTGCTGCAACACTTTTTACAGTCCTTTGGCTCCAGTAATATTAAACTTTCTGCCGAAGCCATGAATTTTATCAGCCAATACGCTTGGCCGGGAAACGTACGGGAGCTTAAAAATTTTGCAGAACGGCTTTCGATACTCTGCGAAACAGAAACAGTTGAACGGGATGTGGTAGAAAATATACTTGGGATGGTTTCCAGCACCCAATCAGGCAAAAACATAAGAAAACCAGCCGCAGAAGAATCAGGGGCCGCAGCTGGACTCCCCAGCGATATTTTAGAACTAAATTATAACGATGCTAAAGATTTGTTCGAAAAACGCTATTTGGAGTACAAACTTTCTGAAAATGGGTATATTATATCCCGTACAGCAGAAGTGATTGGTATGTATCCAAGCAATCTCCATGCGAAGATCAAAAAGCATGGCATAAGGATGGAACGATGAAAGAGCTCACGGAACGGCAACGGGAAGTGTTGTCCTTCATCAGTGCGTTTACAAAAGCCCACACCTACCCGCCCACAATCCGCGAAATTGCGGATCATTTTTCAATTTCGGTTAAAGGCGCTTATGATCACCTGAGTGCCCTTAAGAAAAAGGGATATCTCCGGCTGGCGGACAAACGGTCCCGTACTATCGAAGTAGTACAAGACAAAACTGAGCATGAAAAGACGGAACAACCGATCCAAATTCCCATTCTGGGGACCGTTGCAGCGGGAAAACCCATTCTGGCAGAAGAAAACTGGGAAGGAACCATCTCCGTTCCGCCATCGCTTGTAAAAAAACAGGGTGAATATTTTGCGCTCAACATACGCGGCGATTCCATGATTGAAGCGGGTATTATGGACGGGGATTTGGCAGTCATTGAGAAACGGGAAACGGCCCATAACGGAGAAATTGTAGTCGCCGTCGTAGATGATGCGGTTACTTTGAAACGTTTTTATAAAGAGAGTAACCGAATCCGGCTGCAGCCAGAAAATTCCGCTTATTCACCTATTTATTGCCAGGATGTACGAGTTCTCGGCAGGCTTTCCTGCATTATTCGTTCATATTAGTAGGATTTTATGGCAAAAGGACTGTGCTACCTCTTTACTGGCCCGGAAATCGGAGAACGGCAGGACGCTGTACAGGCAGTACGACAAGAAATTACAAAAAAATACGGCCTCGCTCCGGAGGAACAATCCTTTTATGCGTCCGAAACCCCCATATCGGATATTGTTTCCGTACTTCGCAACAGTTCTCTCTTTTCTGATGCCCGACTTATTCTCGTAAAAAACGCTGAATACATTAAAAAAAAGGATGATATAGAACTGCTTGCAAGCTATCTTGTCCAAGCTCAGGAAGATACCTTTCTCATCCTTATTTCTGATGAGATTGGTATAGATAAAAAGCTTGAGGCTGCCATACCGAAGGATCAAAAAAAAATCTTTTGGGAGCTCTTTGAAAATCGTAAAACCGAGTGGGTAACAGCTTTTTTTCGGCGTTCAGGTTTTCAGATTCAAAGCGATGCGGTCGAGACAATACTCGAACTGGTAGAAAACAATACAGAAGCACTGAGGCAGGAATGCTCGCGGCTTGTGCTTTTTCTTGATAAAGCTGAACCTATCAGCGCTGAAAAAATAGAACAGCTGTTAGCCCATACACGGGAAGAATCGGCATTTACCCTTTTTACCCAAATTGCCCTTGGAGACCGAGAAAAGGGCTTAGAAATAGTACATACCTTGCTCAACTCCAAGGAAAGTCCCCAGGCACTCTTCGCAGGCCTTGCCTGGTGTTTTAGAAAGCTTCTGGATTATCTTGGGCTTGTACAGACACGGCAGCTTAATGATTTTGAACTAAAAAAAATTGGGCTCGCATCTCCCCGGGCCCAGCGGGATTACCGAGAAGCTGCGAAACGATACGATACACAGAGGGCGCTCAAGGCCCTCTCCCTCATCACCGAAGGAGACATACAGATACGGTCCGCAGGATCGGCTCTCGAACATATCTTAATAGATATTTATATATCCAGAATATTTGACTTAGCCAGTCAACATACCCTTGCCACAATATAAAAACCACAATATACTTATTTCATGATGAAAAAACCGGCTTAAAAACAATTTTATCGATAACTTAATATAGGATTAAGTCGGTTATTTACCATAATTAATCATAAGGAGTCACTACCATGGGTGAATCAAAAAACATACTCATAATTGGAGGCGGCTACGGCGGCATAGAAACAGCTAAAAAGCTCGCTAAACATTATAAGAACAACCCCGATATCTCTATAACACTGATAGACCGGAATCCCTTTCATACACTGATGACTGAACTCCATGAAGTTGCAGGACACCGGGTGGAGCCGGATTCGGTCCGTATTCCATTTGCCAAAATTTTCGGCGCATCTAAGGTTAAGGTTATCCTTGACCGTATCGAAACGGTCGATTTCAAAGAACAGGTTGCCATCTCTAAAACAAACCGGTATAGCTATGACTATCTTGTCATTGGTTCCGGCGCAGAACCTGAGTTTTTCGGAGTGCCGGGCATTAAAGAAAATTCGTTTACCCTCTGGTCCTTTGATGATGCTATAAAAATCCGGCACCATATCGAAAAAACCTTTGAAAAAGCCATTGCGATTCAGGATCCAAAACTCAGGCAAAAAATGCTTACCTTTGTTGTTGCCGGAGCTGGTTTTACCGGCATTGAGCTTGCAGGGGAACTCCTTGAGTGGCGGGATGAGATGTGCAAAAAGTGGCTTGTTTCTCCCGACGAGGTCAAGGTGATCGTGGTCGAAGCATTGCCATCAATTCTCCCCATTTTGGAAGAAGACCTGCGTGCAAAGGTAGAAAGATACCTTAAAAAACACAAAGTTGAACTCAGAACCAACACACCGATCGTAGGGGCTGAACCCGGAATCGTAAAATTAAAAGATGGGTCCACCATTGAGACCGAAACCTTTGTATGGACCGCAGGGGTTCAGGGCTGTCACTTTGCGGGTATGCTCGACCTCACCAAGGGGCGCTGCGGCAACAGGGACTGCGAAATCATGAAAGCCCACGGAACCTGCGGACTAGCGGACTGCAAATTCAAAAAGGAACACCGGGATATTTCAGGGAAGAAGGGCCGCATCCTGGTTAATGCGGAAATGAGATCCGTTGATTATCAGAACGTGTTTCTGGTGGGGGACAATATCTGGTTTATCGAAAATAACAAGCCCCTGCCCCAGATTGTAGAAACGGCCCTGCAAACCGCCGATGTCGCTGCCCACAACATTGCAGCCGCAATAGACGGAACCCCGGTAAAGACCTTTAAGTCTAACTATCACGGATTTATGGTTTCTGTAGGCGGAAAATACGCAGTCTCCAACGCGGGGGGCATGAAATTATCAGGCTTGCCCGCCATGGCAATGAAGCATCTCATCAATCTGCATTATCTTATCGGTGTAGCTGGCATCAACCAATGCTGGGAATACCTGAAACACGAATTCCTTAACATGGAGCATCACCGCAACATTGTGCATGGATTTGGTTCTTACCGGACCAGAGGATATTGGCTCCTGCCCTTAAGACTATGGCTCGGACTCATGTGGGTTATGGAAGGGGTCAACAAGATAGGAGAGGGATGGCTCGCCTGGGGTTCGGGAAGCAAATCTACCTGGATGTTCAGCCCCGGCGTTAAACAGGCAGGCACTGCAGTAGCACAGGCAGTCCAAGCAGCGGCTTCTACCGGAGCTGACGCGGTGGCAGCGGCATCGGAAGAGGTATCCAATACGGCTGCTGCGGTAGCACAGGCGGCTCAGCCAGCCTACGATGCGGTTGCGGCAGCTTCTGAACAGGCAGCCGAAACGGTCGGAACGGCGGTAGCGGCGGGTACAGAGGCGGTTGCACGTACTTTTGGAAAAATCTGGGACCTCAGCAAGCCTATATTTAACCCCCAAGGGGTAGTGGCAACCTGGTTTAAGACCACCTTTATGGATGGTATGGCAAGCCACATTCCATTCCAGGCATTCCAGCTTATGGTCGTCGCTGCCGAAATTGGTATAGGGCTCGCGCTTTTTGGCGGCCTCTTTACCTGGTGGGCCGCAGCGGCATCCATCGTTATGTGCGTGGTCTTTACCCTGTCGGGTATGTTCGCCTGGGACCAGGTGTGGTTCATATTCGCCGCTTTCCTCATGTTGGGCGGCGCCGGACGGGCCTTTGGACTAGATTGCTGGGTTGTTCCCTTCTTTAAAAAGTGGTGGAATGGAACTCGCTTCGCCAGAAAACATTATCTGTACCTGGATAACCCTTCCAAAAAGGACTGATACTAAGCAATATGGGCGATTTCTGGAGTGATTTCCCCGGTATGGACACGGCCATTATGGCCGTGTCCGACTATATCCATACAGCTACGGCCTCATCTAATCCTATCATTCAGGAGGCTCTTTCTGGATTGTTTCATAATCCGGGAAAAATGCTCAGGCCCGGTATGCTGATTCTGGCCTCTCAATTTGGGAATCCAGATCCGAAAAAGATATATCCCCTGGCAGCAGCAATTGAAATGCTGCATACGGCCACACTGATTCACGATGATGTCATTGATGATTCGCCGCTCCGCCGGGGATTACCGGCGGTACATATCAATTACGGCAAGAAGGATGCGGTTCTTTTTGGCGATTTCTTGCTTTCCCGCTGTTTTCTCGTGGCTGCCGAGTATACAAATCCGCAAAATGCGGTAAACCTTGGTAAGGTCATTTCAGTAATCTGCTCCATGGAGCTCAACCAGGATGCGGATCGCTACCGACCTTCCACATCAATCAGGCTCTATTTGCAAAAAATCATCGGCAAGACCGCTTTACTGTTTTCCCTTGCATGCCATGTCGGTGCTTCCGAAGCCAAAGCTCCGGCCCAGATTACTGAACGACTGAGACGTATCGGATACAACATTGGCATGGCATTCCAAATCATCGATGATATTCTTGACTATACCGGCAATGAAACGGAACTCAAAAAACCTGTGGGTAATGATATTCGTGCAGGCCTCGTTACGCTTCCGCTCATCTGCGCACTGCGCCAGGACAAGGACGGCAAGCTGAGAGAGCTTGTTCGATCAGAACTGTTTCCGAACAGTGACTATAATCTCATACTTGCTACAACAAGGGATCTTGGGGGAATAGAAGCCGCACGGAGCTTCGCCCACCGCTACACAGAGCGGGCATTGCGGGAAATTTATAAGCTGCCTCACGGGCCTGCAAAAGAAAACATGGAACGGCTTGCAAAAAGACTTTTGGTTCGTACATACTAGGGCCCATGTTTCAGACTTTGCTCATAGCCTTTGGCTTATCAATGGATGCTTTTGCAGTCTCCGTTTCTTCTGGTATTTGTACCGACCAACTGAAGGCCCGCCATATTCTGAGGGGCTCCTTTTCGTTCGGATTGTTCCAATTTGCCATGCCTGTCTTAGGATGGTTTTTAGGGACCTATTTTCGCGTTTACATTCAAAGATTCGACCACTGGATCGCCTTTGCGCTGCTTGCATTTATTGGCATTAAAATGGTGATAGAATCTTTTGAAAATGAAAACCCGGCCTGCGAAGATGGGGAAACACCTCAGAAAAAAAGTAAAACAGACGTACGGGATGTAAAAATCCTGCTCACCCTGTCCATCGCAACCAGCATAGATGCCCTGGCGGTCGGTCTATCCTATAGTCTTCTCGGAAAAGCAATCCTGTTTCCCGCGCTCACTATAGGAGCAGTAACCTTTGGAGTATGCCTCGCGGGTTTTGAATTCGGAAAACGGATCGGCTATTTAATTGAAAAACGGGCAGAACTTGCAGGGGGCATTATTCTTATAGCCATAGGCTTAAAAATACTATTTGAGCATTTATTGTAGCAGTACCGCTCCTTATTACAAAACCCGGTAAATACCGCATTTTAAGTACAAGGACTCCTCGTAACCCACAAGGATAGGATGATCCGGGGCCTGATAGGCGAATTCCAGCATATGGAGCCGTTTCTCCGCATCCATGGCAGCATCCTGTACCATAGCCTTAAAGCGGCCTTCCGTCATTGCTTGGCTGCAGGAACAGGTTACCAGGATCCCGCCCCGCTTAAGCAGCGACAGGGCTCGCAGATTAATTTCCTTATAGCCCCGAATAGCCCCTTCTATACTTTTATGAGATTTTGCAAAAGCAGGAGGATCGAGGATAATGAGATCAAAATCCCGTTTTTTTCGTTCATAATTTCGGAGCAGATCAAACAGGTCTCCCTGTTCTACAGAGAGTCTATCCTCCACACCATTAAGGCGAGCATTACGGACCACCGAATCCAGGGCATGGGGGGAAATATCCGCCGCTAATACAGAGGAAGCATCCCCGCGGGCCACATGAATTGCAAAGCCCCCTGAATGGCAGCACATATCCAATACTCGCTTTCCGGAAGCATATCGAGCAGCCCGGCGACGATTATCGCGCTGGTCTAAAAAATGTCCTGTTTTTTGGCCTTCCATAAGATCAGCGAAAAAGGGAAGTCCGTTTTCAAATATGCAAATCCCCCCCTCTGGATAAGTACCGGCAATGAGACCCGAAAACTGAGGGAGTCCTTCCAAACTGCGGACCGGACTTTCATCCCGTTCGATGATTCCGGTAACTGGACCAATAAGCTCTTCCAGGGCTTCAAGGATCTGTGTTTTCCGGAGATCCACCGCATAACTGAGAAACTGGACTGAAAGCCAGATGCCTGCAGGCCCCAGGGCAGCCTGAAGGGTTTTAAAAGACACCGGTTCGCCTGCATTATTTTTTTCCAGTATATGGGGCTCAGCTTGAACCGCCGGCCATCCAATAAAACGGTCAATGATAAGACCAGGCAACAGATCCGCTTCGGCAAAAACCAGCCGTTCACACTCCTCATCCAAATTGTAATACTCTTTTCTGCGTTCAATTGCATTGCGAAGCCGGGCCTTAAAAAACCCCTTGTCTACCCCTTCTTTGGATGATGAAAATATTCGGCCCACTATCTTTGATTGGGGATTGGCAAAGGCCCGGCCAATATAGGTTTTCCGAGCACTTTCCACATCCACCAGTTCTCCCGCTTCCAGGTGAGCCGGACCATCGGGACCAAGAATATGTTCAACCTCGTTATCGAAAACCCAGGGATGGCCGGCAAGTAAACGGCACTCTTGAGCGGTCTTTAGTATGATTCGTTTCATGGTGGTTCCTTTTTATACGCTGAGGCTCATTCAGCCGGGGGCCTGCGACGAACAACAAATTCCTGCCGGGGAGCCGATCGGGATATTTCGTTGGCTTCTTTAATCGCCGTATAGAGCGCTTCCTGAACCCGGAAAGCACTTTCTCCTTCGCCTTGTTCCCGCCGTACCCAACTGCCGTCAGAATTCAAAATATGACTGTGGGTATTGTCCTTAAAATAACTAAAGAGGAGCTTTTTAACCGTATCAGCGATGGAAGCATCCAGTATGGGAACCATGAGTTCAATTCTCCGGTCCAAATTCCGGCTCATCCAATCGGCGCTGGAAATATAGAGCTCTTCAGCCCCTCCGTTTGCGAAATAGAGAATACGGGAATGCTCTAAATAACGGTCTACGATACTTACCACCCGGATATGCTCTGACAGCCCCGGAACACCTGGCACGAGCATACAAATGCCCCGTACGTTGAGCTCAATAGAAACCCCTGCCTGGCTCGCCCGGTACAGGGCATTGATGATATCCACATCTGCGAGGGAATTGAATTTTGCCACAATTCTCCCCGGATAGTCTTGACTTGACCGCTTTGCTTCCCGATCTATCAGTTCAATAAGACGACGCTTAAGATTAACCGGTGCGATTACAAGCTGCTGGGTACTCTGGATGATCGAATAACCGGTAATCATATTAAAGAATAGGGTCGCATCCTGGGCAATTTGCTGGTTTGTGGTAAACAGGCTCAGATCGCTATACAGTCGGGCCGTCTTATCATTGTAGTTTCCCGTAGATATATGAACGTAGCGGCAAATACCGTTTTCTTCTTTCCGTACCACAAGGCATATTTTTGCATGTACTTTTAACTGGGCTATTCCATAGACCACTATGACCCCAGCCCGTTCGAGCCGGCTTGCCCAGGTAATGTTACGTTCCTCGTCAAAGCGGGCCTTTAATTCTACCAGTACCGTTACCTGCTTGCCGTTCCGGGCGGCCTGTTCAAGGGCTTTTACAATGGGGGAGTCGCCGCTTGTACGGTACAGGGTAATTTTAATAGCCAGAACTTGGGGGTCTATGGCAGCATCCTGAATAAAACGAACAACCGGATCAAAAGAATGATAGGGAAGCTGCAGCAATAGATCAGATTGGTGCAAGTACTCCCACATCGGTTCATCTTCCGGCAATTCTGCCGGCCAGAGAGCTGGCCAGAGGGGCTCCCGGAACTGTTCAAAGCCCTTTATAAAGGCTAATTCAGAAAGGGACCGCAGATCGATAGGGCCGGGCATTTCGTAGAGATCCATCTCTTCCAATTCCAGGAGCTTGGCAAGCCGTTCCTTAAGGACAGGGCTATTACCCGAATAAGATAATCTTACCGGCCAGGAATGTTCCCGGTTCTGGAGCACCTCTGCCATGGCTTCCACAAAGTCTTCGTCCCGTTCTTCGTCTACCGAAAAGTCTGCATCCCGGGTAACCTTAAAAAGCATGGCCTCTTTGATGGTATACCCGTTAAAAAGCCGATGAGCCCAGAGCATTACCACATCATCCAGCAAGGCCCAGGGCTTTTTTTGACCTGGTTCCGGAGGCAGCCAAATTATCCGATCCAACGCGGTGGGGACCTGTACAATGGCAACCTGACCGCTTTCAAGAAGAAAAGCCCCATGCAGTTTCAGGTTCCCCATGGTTGGGGGCTCCTTACCTTCTTCGAGTTTAAGGGGCGTTAGAATCGGATACACTTCTTTTTGGAACAGGTTTTCCAAATATTCGTATTGGGCTTCGCTGTAGGAATCAGGACGAATAAGTTCTAGGCCTGCCCGTGCAAGATCGGGAAGCACTTCTGCAGTGAGGCATTCGTAGGTTTTACGGGTTATTTCCTTTACCTTTTCCGAAATAAGCTGCAATTGTTCTTCCGGAAGCAGACCGGAAGGATCCCTGCCAAGGTTCATCCGCTGAGCCCGCTTTATTGCCGCAACCCGGACCATAAAAAACTCATCAAAATTGGATGCCACTATGGTAAGGAATTTGAGCCGATCAAGGACCGGCAAGTCCTGACGAAGGGCTTCCCCAAGGACACGGGAGTTAAAATCGACCCAAGACAGATCACGATTAAAATAACGAAAAGGAACAGTAAGCATAAACCACCTACAATAAAACGACCTTGTAACCGAAGACTTCCTGGAACATATCGGCCTTTTCTTCCAAACCATACCGTTCCAGGGTCAAATCATGATTCCCCGGGACAAGAATCACAATAGAGTCTTCCCTTTGCTCAACCCGTATATCCTTTAACCGTTGCACATGACCACGATCGAGCGCATCGGCCACCCGAAGCAGGGCTGCAAGCTTTAAGACCAATATACGATCTTCCCTCTGGAGCGCAATAAAAGAAATATGGGTTGAATTGGGGGGGCTTTTCCGATGATAGCGCACCACATTGGAGATAATATCCAAATCTTCCTGATGGAGACCAAATATTTCAGAATTGGCCACAATATACTGGCTGTGCTTGTGGTGCCCGGAACTGCGGATAAACATGCCCACATCATGCAGAACGCCGGCAACTTCCAGTAAAAGGCGGGCCCGCCGATCCATGCCATGGATTTTTATAAGCGCATCAAAAAGCTGGAGCGCTAAAGCGGTGACATGGCGGCTATGGTTTTCATCAAACCGGTATTTCCTTCCTAAATTGATGGCCGATGCGATAACCTGGGAATAGAACTCTTCCTGCAGATCCGGATCAATACCCTGGGACAGATTGATGAGCATTCCTTCCCGTATGGAAGCATTAGGAACGATCAATTCCGTTGCCGAGGTCTTTTCGAGAAACAATTTATAGGTAAGCAGTCCCGGAATTATGCCTTCCGCCTCTGCAAAGGGAATTCGCAGTTTCTGTACACATTCTTCTATGCTGTAGCCCTTAATGCGATCCACAAATTCACAAAAGACGCGCCTATCCACCACCCAGCAGTTTTTATTTATTTCTACCCCGAAACGGCTCGCCACAAGACGTGCGTCAGAACCGGCTACAATAAAAATTTTAACATGGCTTAAATCAAGCTCTACGTTAAGAGATTCACAGGTATTATTAACGCTTTCGGTCAGGAAGCGCTGTAAATAGAGATTTGATCCCATGGTCTGCCTAACCTGCTGGTCCACCAGTATGGTCCCCAGCCTGAGGCTGTGGGCAGCCACCATTTTTCCCCGCCGCAGGAGCATGAGTTCCGTAGAACCGCCGCCCACTTCTATTATGACCGAGTTTGAACGGCTGAACTGGGGGCGGTCATCCTTTAGGGCAAAACGAACCGCCAGGTACATAAGGCGGTTTTCTTCGATACCTTCTACTACAACGATTTTAAAACCGGTCTCTAGGTAGACCCGGTCAATAAACATATCCCGATTTCGGGCTTCCCGGAGAGCGCTGGTGGCTATAACATGGATATCCCGGTCATCAATACCCCAGCCGTTCAAAAGTTCCCGGTAGTTTTGCAGGACCACCATGCTTGCAAGCATGGACTCCCGGGAAATAACACCCCGGGTAAAGACATCGCGGCCGAGAGCAACGGGTTTTCCTGCCCTGTCCACCACATGCCAGGCTCCGGAGGAATTAATCTCTGCAACAACCAGACGAATTCCTGTGGAGCCAATTTCAATCACCGCTACAAGTCGAAAGTCCCCGTTGGCCATAGGTGCCCGCTTACAGCTTGTCTATGAGCATAGAGCATTTTCCAGAAGGGATCGGAAGGGTCTTCTTTTTCTTGCCCAGGATATTGATGGTAAAATAATAGAGTTTTTCGCTTTCCATGTGTATTTCCCAGCCGCGGCCGCTTTTATTCGACAGAATCGTAATCATGTTCCGCTTAAGGGAAAGATTTTCTATACCCATAATCTCCAGGTTGGGAATTATCCAATCTACGGTCTTCCGCGGCAGCGATATGGAAAGACCAATGATATTTTCTATGGTAAGGCAAATTGTAGACAGGGCGATATAACTGAGATAATTAGGTCTGGGGAATCCTTCGCGGCCCGACCATTGGGCAGGACCTTCTTTAAGGGGCAAATAGGCTTCCCAGAGATTCCCCTTGTGGTGATTTCCCTCCGGATGCATGGAATCGAGCACAAAATAGAGGTGCCGGATAGCGCATTCCCGAGCCAGATCCCAGCGTTGGTATTTTTCCAAGCCCTTAATTACCATAAATGTCAAATGAGGAAACACCGAACCCCGATAGCCGTCACCGTTTTCGCTGAAACTGGGCTCGTTCCGTGCCACCGTTGGATAGGGATGGGGGGTACCAAAATATTCCGGATCGGAAAGTTTTTCGATAATCCGTTCAGCCTTAT
>JAIWNU010000247.1 GCA_020216655.1 Treponema sp.
CAGCGCCGGCATAATCCCGCTGCCGCCCGAACTCTAGCGCTTGCTCAAGATACTCTCGGTCTTTTTGTGTCTGCACAGGCTCTTATTTAACCCTCGCTAGGGTAACCGCTGCGGTTACGATAATATCCTCGACAGAACAGCCCCGGGACAGGTCGCTGATTGGCTTTGCAAAGCCCTGAAGGAAGGGCCCGAAGGCTTCTGCCTTTCCAAGGCGCTGCACCAGCTTGTAGCCGATGTTGCCAGCCCCAAGGTCGGGGAATACGAGGGTGTTTACCTTGCCGCGGATCGGGCTGCCGGGGGCCTTTTTGTCGGTAACAGAAGGAACCAGGGCCGCATCGGCCTGCATTTCTCCATCAACCAAAAGCTGGGGATCCCGTTTTTTTACCAGTTCCAAAGCTTCCCTTACCTTGAGAACATCCGGATGGTCGCCCCCGGAGCCCTTGGTGGAAAATGAGAGCAGGGCCACTGCGGGCTCTACCCCAAGGAATTCCCGGCAGGACTGGGCTGCAGAGAGGGCAATTTCTGCTAGCTGCTCAGCATTCGGGTCCGGAACGACCGCACAGTCGGAAAAAATGAGGGCCCCATCCACACCCCAGGTCTTATCGGGGCTCTGCATTACAAAGCATGATGAAGCGGTCTTGGAACCAGGCACCGTACCGATAATGGCAAGTCCCGCCCGGAGCACGTCAGCGGTGGTACTTTCGGCACCGGCTACCATGGCATCAGCGTCCCCTAGATGGACCATCATGGCTCCCCAACGAAGCTGGGATACGATATCTGTTTTAGCCTGTTCCGGCGTCATTCCCTTATGTTTCCTCAGTTCATAATAGGTTTGGGCATATCGTTCGCGGTTTTCGGAAACGGAGGGATCCACAATAGCTATGCCCTGGAGCGAAACCCCTTCTTTTTCTGCCACGGCCTTTACTGCCTCGGCGGGGCCCACAAGGGTGACAGAAGATGCTAGCTTTTCATCAAGAATAATACGGGCAGCCTTGACGGTCCGGTATTCAGTTCCTTCCGCCAATACAAGCCGTTTCTGCATTTTTTTTGCCTTTTCTTTCATCTCTTTGACAAAATCCATGATGGACTCCTTGTGTAAATTGAAAATTCGACCAAACAATAAAAAAAGTACTGTAAGGTCTTTTTAGAATACTCTTCTTTTTGTGCTCCTGCAAGTCGCCCAATCGGGCGCTAAAGCGGGCCTAAATGAGGGCTCCCCTTGTGGAGGCTCCCAACTTTTTATATACTCCTTCTTATGACTGTTGGTGTATTCGGGCTCGGCCGCTTTGGTTCCTTTTGGTCTGGACTGTTATCTGAACGATTTTCCGTGCTGGCCTATGACCGGGATCCGGATATCAAGGCGCCCCCGGGTGTTCGCCGCGCGGATCTGGAAGAGTTAGGCCAGTGCCCTATTGTGTTCCTTTGTGTAACCATTCGGGCCCTCCCCGAGGTACTTAAGGTGTTAAGCCCCTATTTGGCGAAGGACACCATTGTGGCTGACACTTGTTCGGTCAAGGTACTGCCCGGCACCTGGATGCTCGAACACTTGCCCCCGCATACACCCATTTTGGCGACCCATCCCATGTTTGGTCCCGAATCCGCAAAGGATGGCCTCGAGGGGCTTGCCATTATGATGGATCCCCTGCGGCTGGATGAAAAACGGACTCAATTTTGGGAAGATGTGTATGCCGGCTTTGGACTCTCGGTGGTGCGTATGACCTGTGACCAGCATGACCGTGAGGCCGCATACAGTCAGGCCCTGACCCATTTTGTCGGCCGCTCTTTGTACAGGATTGGCCTTCCCGAGACACCGATTGCGACCCGGTGGTATAAAAAATTGTATGGCGTAGCCCGCCAATGCGTTCGTGACAGCCACCTGCTTTTTGAAGATATGCAGACCCTGAATCCCTATGCTGCTGAAATGCGCCGCAAGGTACTTCAGGGTTTTGCGGATACCCTGCAGGATCTGGGGGACCCTTTGGTAGTACAGCTGAGCGATAAATGTTAAAACCATTATTTCTGGAGGAACTGGATGACCGATGTCCAAAATGACAAGCTCGATGACGAGGATTTTGATACCATACTTTCGAAAGATATAGAATTTACCGGCACCCTCGAGTGCGATAAACCCTATCTTATTCGGGGCAGGGTAACTGGGGAAATTCACGCCCAGGATTTACTCGTTGTAGATGAGGGTGCCGAAGTTCAGGCCAATATCACGGGTAAACGGGTTATTATCAGCGGCAGTGTGACCGGCAATGTGGATGCAATCGGCAGGGTAGAAATTACTGCTTCGGGAAAGCTTATTGGCAATGTAACTGCCCCTGAAGTCTTTATGGAAACGGGCTGCTTTTTTAACGGCGCCTGTACCATGACCAAGGATAATGCAACGGAATAACACAGAGTACTATGCGAAAACGATACCATTTCATCAATATTGTCGCCCTTTTTATACTATTGTTCGTCGCTTCTCATATTTCCTTGTATGCCCAGGAAAAACCGGATGCGCTCCAGGAGTACCGTAACGGCAGGTATGACACTGCTATTGAAATCTGCAAGGCAGAAATCCAGCAAAATTCAGCTAATCTGGAATCCTATGTGGTGATGAGCTGGAGCCTCGTAAAGCTTGCCCGGTACGATGAAGCCCTGGTCTATGCAAAAAAGGGGCTTGAGCTTAACCGCTATGATGTGCGGATTATTGAAATTCTTGGGGAGATAGCCTATTACCAGGGCAGAAACAACGAGGCAATTCGCCTGTTCCAGCAGTATATAACCTTTGCGCCAGAGGG
>JAIWNU010000248.1 GCA_020216655.1 Treponema sp.
GGAAGCGGAAAAACGGCTCGCCGAATTTGGCAAAAACGAAATCGCTTCCGGCAAAAAAAAGAACTTCTGGGCGGACATGCTGGAACGGTTTTCGAGTCCCCTGGTTGTTCAGCTCCTCGTTATCGCTCTTGTTTCTGCAATTATTGGAGAAAGCCTTTCATCAATTATTGTAGGGTGTATGATTCTCCTGAGCGTAGGGCTTTCCTATATACTAGACCAGCGGTCAAACCAAGAAGTGGAAGCCCTGGGGAAACGGGTACAGTCCCGCACCTTTGTGCTGCGGGACGGAGCAGAAACGGAAATAAAAATGTCCGAAGTAGTCCCCGGCGACATTGTTCTGTTACAAGCCGGCGCTATCGTTCCTGCGGATGTACGGATTATCTCCTGTAAAGACTTTTTTGTCAGTGAGTCAGCCCTCACCGGAGAATCCATGCCGGTAGAAAAGTCTACCGCTGTACCCGCGGGAAAGAATATGACCACGCTGGAGCTTCCCAACGCCTGTTTTATGGGATCCAGTGTCACAAGCGGCACCGCCAAAGCCCTGGTCATCCATACGGGGACAAAAACAGTCTTTGGAAGTCTTTCCCAAAAATTGGGAGAAAAACGGGAAGAAACCAGTTTTGATAAGGGCATCCGCTCTTTTACCTGGCTTATGATCCGTTTCATGCTCGTGCTTGTCAGCGTGGTATTTGCCATTGTAGGCCTTACTAAGGGGAACTGGCTTGAGGCCCTGCTCTTTTCGCTTTCCGTGGCAGTGGGGCTCACTCCGGAAATGCTTCCCATGATGGTTACGGTGAACCTCGCCAAGGGGGCCCTGGCCATGGCAAAGAAAAAGGTCATTGTAAAAAAGCTACCGGCCATACAGAACCTAGGGGCTATCAATATCCTTTGTACGGATAAAACCGGGACCCTGACCCAGGACCGGGTGTTTCTGGAACACCATGTGGATATCATTGGCAATACCAGCGAAGAGGTCCTTAACTACGCATACCTTAATAGCTATTTTCAGACGGGATTAAAGAACCTCTTGGACCGGGCGGTTCTAGAGCATATGGATCTAAATGTTGATGAATGTCGCTTGGTGGATGAGCTCCCCTTCGATTTCCAGCGGCGCCGTATGTCGGTGATCGTTGAGTACGAAGGAGACAACGTGCTTATCTGCAAGGGTGCGGTGGAAGAAATCTACAGCTGCTGCACCCATTATCAAATAGATGAAGAAATCTACCCCCTCATCGATATGATCCGGGCGGACCTTTTTGAAGAGGTAGAAAAACTAAACCGCGAAGGCTTCCGCGTCCTGGGTCTTGCCTACCGGGAATTCCCTACGGAGAAAAAGGTCTTTACCACCGCCGACGAAAGCAAATTAATTTTACTTGGCTACATAGCGTTTATGGATCCGCCCAAAGAATCGGCCAGGGAAGCGGTCGAGCTCCTTACCAGAGCTGGTGTCCAGGTAAAGGTCCTGACTGGAGACAACGGCCTCGTAACTGGCAAGGTGTGTGCCGATGTGGGTATAGCATTTGACCGGATTGTAAGCGGCCCCGAACTGGCCCGGATGGACGAAGGTCAGTTCTCCCGGAGCGTTACGGAGCATCAGGTCTTTGTAAAACTCACCCCTGCACAAAAAGAACAGATAGTAAAGGAACTGCGCCGCCAGGGCAATGTGGTCGGCTTTATGGGAGACGGCATTAACGATGCGACGGCCCTGAAAGCTGCCGATGTGGGTATCTCCGTAGATTCCGCGGTGGATGTGGCCAAGGAAGCGGCGGATATCGTGCTCCTAGAGAAGAGCCTCCTTGTATTGGAAGAAGGGATTATCGAAGGCCGTAAAATTTTTGCCAATATCATTAAATACATACGGATGGGCGCAAGTTCCAACTTTGGCAACATGTTCAGTGTACTCGGCGCAAGCTACCTGCTGCCGTTCCTGCCTATGCAGCCCTTGCAGATATTGACCAATAACCTGTTGTACGATTTTTCCCAAACCGGCATTCCCTTAGACCGGGTAGATCCCGAACAGGTGGCAAAACCAGTCTCCTGGAACATCGGGAACATTAAACGATTTATGATGTTCATCGGGCCTATCTCCTCTCTCTTTGATTATGCCACCTTCGCTCTCATGTGGTTCTTTTTCAGGACTAGTGAGTTTTTAAATCCCGCCCTTTCTGTGGGCCAACAGGATCAGCTTGCTAAACTATTCCAGACGGGCTGGTTTGTGGAATCCATTTTAACCCAGACATTAATAGTACATATCATCCGAACCCGGAAAATTCCCTTTATTCAGAGCCGGGCCTCAGCCCCTATGCTGTTTACCACCCTGCTTGTTATGGCTATCGGCGCCTGGCTCCCATATTCGCCTTTGGCCCCGCTGCTCGGTTTTGTTCCGCTTCCTCCGGTGTATTTTGTCTGGATTGGACTCTTCCTTGTAAGCTACAGCATTTTGACCCATAAGGTAAAAAGCTGGTTTATCCGCAGATTTGAAGGAGTATAACCATGGATACCCTGCTCGATGCCCTCCAGGAAGGGCGGCTTTTTGAATTGCCGGAAAACGACAAGAATCATGCGCTGCAGTTTCTTGCCCATATTATAGAAGCATTTCCCCAAATACCCACTGGCACCGATATTGTGGGAAACGTTATGGCCCGGGAAGAGGCCATGAACACCGCTCTTGGCAAAGGCTGGGCCTGCCCCCATGCAAGGCTGGAATTCGAAGAAGACCTTATGTGTGTTATTGGCTGGAGCCCCACCGGTATCGATTACGGCGCCC
>JAIWNU010000088.1 GCA_020216655.1 Treponema sp.
CAAGAACGAGGTTAGTCCGTTCAATCAGGTTGTACACCCGCTGCTGAAAATCGCTATAAGTATATGAGTTGACCGTGCCAATTATTTCGAGCATGACATAGGTATCGCCTTGCCGCTCGGTTATATTGAGATGGTCCATACAGCCTCCTTAGTCTAGATAAACTTTATTGTTAATATAGTAATATCGTCATTAATTTCCTGGGATACAAATTCGGTTACATCTTCATTCAGGAATCGCACAATCCGTTCTGACGAAAGGCTCCTGTTTTCAAGCAAACTTGCCTGCAGGCGTTCTTTACCAAACCGGACACCCCGTACCGATTCAGCATCGATTAATCCATCGGTTGTCACCAGTAGAATATCGCCTGCCTTGAATCCTGCCTTACGGACATTGATATAGGGTGCAATATCCTTTACGAAACCAAGAACCTTGCCAGCGCCCTGAATTTCAACAGGGTTATTGTACGATGTGGAAAGCAGCAACATGGTAGGAATACCGCAGTTTACATAATAAAGGCTTCTTTCGTTAAAATCAAAAAGCCCGATAAAGCCGGCAAAAAAGGTGCCCCGCGGAAGATACTCTTTTATAAAACTGTTCACCCGTATAATCAGGGTCTTAAAGTCCTTGGTTTCCTTTAGGTAGGTGCGGATTACCGATTTTAAGATGATCATGGACATGCTGGCGTTAAGGCCCTTACCTGAAACATCGCCCATAACGCAGATATACCGGTCCTTAGTCAGACGGATAAAATCGATAAAGTCACCGCCTAATTTACGGGCAGAACGGCTCATAAAAGCAATATCCGCATGATGGTGCTCGATCTTATCCATGTTTTCCTGCAGGGACTGGATAATTTGTTCCGAATACTCGAGCTCCCGGTCAACAGTCATGACCAGTGATTCTTGGGCAATATTTTTTAGATAATAGGCTGTAACAAACAACTTTCCGTATACCCGCCGCAAAGTATCGTAGTCATAATCGAGGAATTCGGAACCGTTCGATTTTGCGCCGAGCAAGAGGGCACCAATCACGGAACGGCCGTCCCGGAGCAGAACAAGGGCGTCCGCATTGTAACTATCCAAGAGCTCCAGCAATTCGTCCTTTACGGTATGGTAATCGTAATTAGTTACGATTTCAGTTTTAATCAATATAGAGACATCTTCATTGAGTAAGTGATCAATAGCGGGACTTTTCCGAGGGATCTTATTGTATTCAGCAACCATCTTGTTGTTCGTAGAACCAACAACAACAAGCTGTTCTTCATCGTTTTCTATGAGCAAATGTACCGATGAACACCCCATGGTACTTTGCAGCTGCTGGATAAACTCGGTGATAACAACATCGCGGCCTTTGGAATAATCGATCTTTGAAAGCCCATCTTCCAATCGTTCTGCATAAGCACCCTGACCCTGGAGCAATGCCTTAAAACGGGCTCTTAATTTACCGCTGAAAATATCGGCGATTAAAAAGACCGCCATACCAGCAAGGACGATAACGATAAAAGGCATTTCCCGGATTAATAAAAAAGACAATGAATAGACTATTCCGCTTATACCACCGACAACGAGGGAGTAAAGAATAAAAGAAATAAGCGAACTTGCCACAGAACCAATATCAATAAGCCGGGTTATTGAAATACCATATCCGAGGGTAAAAGCAAGCAATGTACCGCCCAGCATCATAAACGGATAGGTCCACACCAATCCGAACTGAACCGGAAGCAGGACCGCAAGCGAAAAGGTGACGATATACCCCGATAAAAGTCCTACCACCACCAAAAGAGTTTGTAGTTTATAAATCTGGCTTTTAAAAAACAATCGACGAATAAACAATATAATGCCGCTCAGTATTCCAAGGGCAAAGCCTCCGACGGTAACGGGGATAAAGAGAGTTCCGCGGACATGGACGAGCTCACCAGCCTCCCAGCTAACCTGCACTTCGTACATATCTGAAAAGAGGATTACTATGCCCAGGGCTATCCACAAAAGCATTCCCACCGTACGTAATAGCCGTAGATTTCGCTCATAGGGAAAGGAAAAGGCAAGCAAAAACACAATTATATGGGTCCCTGCTACTGCCGTAGCAGTAAGACGGATAAAAAAGAGGGCCGCGCCCGGATAGCGGGACAGAGCTGCTGAATAACCGGCGCCCAAACCCAAAGCAGCCACCGCGGCAGCTATACAGTAATAAAATATAAGCTGGGTGTTCTGGGATTCGGCACTGCGGAATCGGACCCTGAATCCATAAATAAGCAATGCAAGTGATAAGGCATAATTTAGAATGGAGATAATCATGGGTTACTCCTGAACCTTTGCAACGAGGACCGTGACGTCATCTCGCAATTTTGTGCCCGCTGCATGTTTGAACACGAGATCTGATAATTTTTGAACAAATTCCTGGGCTGAGCAGCGGGACTCATCTACCACAAAATCGATCCATCCTTCCGTATCTCCGAGCATTTCACCCTGCTCGTTGCTTACCTCTGAAACACCGTCTGATGCCATGAGAATCACATCCCCGGGAAGCAGCTTCACCGTATCAACCCCTACCGTATCAAGGTCCAATATACCGACCACGCTGCAGTTGGATCCCAATCGGCGGATTTGCCGGCCTGCCTTCGTTTCAGAAATAATAAGCGGGTCAGCCATGGAAGCATTTACATAGGAAAGTTCCATTTTTTTAGTGTCTAACAGCCCCAAAAACAGAACCGTGTATTTATCCTGCAGTTTCATGCCCTTTATGGCGGTGTCTACAGTCCGAACCACCTGTTCGAGGTCATCCTTCTTTTCCATAATGCGAACGGTGTTGACCACAATTCCCATGATTAGGGCTGCTGCAAGCCCTTTTCCCGATACGTCACCCAGGAGCAGCAGTGTTCGGTCTGAATCGATCTGCAGCACATCGTAATAATCGCCAGAAACATTCACCAGGGGTTTAAAATAGGAAGCCAGTTCTACTTTAGGAATTTCAGGCAGCTTTTTAGGTAAAAAGGCCCGCTGAGTTTCGGCAACCATGGACCACTCTTTTGAAACTGCTGCTATGGCAAACATTTTTTCTATTGTTTCATTTCGTTTCAGGAAGGTGGTATATTCGGCAAAAATCTGCGGAAAAATCTCCTCATCCATATTCCTGACAAAACGCATAAAGACATAACAATGCAGATTTCCGCTGACCACAAAAAAGCCACGGCTCTTTCGGTGGTTTGAAACAAGATCCAGATTGTCATCAAAAAAATAAATACCGTCTCGCCAGGATTCATAATGACGGACAAGTTCATCAAATACATGCTGATCCATGCCTATAATGGTTGGACTGTTATACACCATGTATCGCTTGGACATGTCCATAAACATAACGGTACTGTCAGCCCTGGTCTCCAGTATTTCCCGGAATGCGCTGATTAAGTCACCGATGGTAAAACAGAAACGGAGCCGGTCAACAAAATTAACCAGCAAAAGTGTATCGCCCTTATTAAAAAAGAGGTTCTTTAAATAACCAGTAATACGCTGAGTAATATTACTATATAAAAGCCGCAGCAACACAAAACCGGTACCTGCGACGACAATCGTTCCCAGGAAATGGAGGTCACGGCTGAGAAGCGGTGTTATGATCGCAAAAAGGATCATAACGACTATCAGCGTGCTTATTTCCAGGGACTTAACAATAGTTCTATACATAATGCACCGCCTCTTCCTTTATACTGTTAGTCTGCCAGAATTGTCAATTTTGAATTATTTCTCTAATAAATGACATTAATACAGACAGGGCGTTTTCGTTATGGCCACCTTCAGGAATAATGATATCCGCATATACCTTGGTGGGCTCTATAAATTCAAAGTGTCCCGGACGCACCACATTGATATATTGTTCGATAACCGAATCGACCGTCCTGCCCCGTTCATGTATGTCCCGCTGTAGCCGTCTAATGAAGCGTATATCATCGGGAGTATCGACAAATATTTTTAGATCGATGAGATCCCGCACCATTTTATTGGTATAGATCATAATCCCTTCGAAGATAATTAATTTTTTAGGTTCTATATGGACCGTCTCTGCTTTTCTTCGGTGATGTACAAAATCGTATTGGGGCATTTCGATAGATTTCCCATCTTTCAGTTTTAAAAGATGATCAATTAGGAGTTCATTATCAAAAGCTTCGGGATGGTCAAAATTAAAGGCAGTTATATTGTTATTTGAAATGAATTCAGCGGACTTGTAATAATTATCCTGGGCAAGAAAGACAAAATCAGAAAAGAGCTCAGAAATTTTTCTGACAATCGTTGTTTTTCCGGAACCTGAGCCCCCGCAAATACCGATGACCTTGCAATCACTCATCAGGGAAAGCCTCCGCCGGTCAGTATACCCTAAGGCTTATGGGGGCGCAACTGTACCGGCGGAAAAGGTCTTTTTATTTTCCGAACACTCCAAAACCGTTGAGGAACACAAGTACAATAAGCGCAGGGCTAATATATTTTATAAATATATACACCAATGCAAGATACCATTTTTTCCCCTGTCCCTGACCGGCCAGTTCGTTCATAAAATCAGACTTTCGCAGTCTCCAACCGGCCACAATAGCGATCGCCAGGCCGCCGAGAGGAAGCAAAAGATTTTGCTGGATATAGTCAAAAAGATCAAAGAAACCCATGTTAAAAAGCTGTACATCCTTCCAGGGGCCAAGGGATAACGTGGCAGGAATACCAAGAACAATAATTCCCAAAGCTGTTATAATAACTGCTTTAGGCCGGGACAACTTCATTTTGCCACTGAGCCAGGCTACCGGTACTTCGATAAGGCTTATCATAGCTCCTGTTGCGGCGAGGGCGGAAAGCAGGAAAAAGAGCACGGTAAAGAAATTCCCGAAGGGCATTTTGGAAAACACCGCGGGAATAGAAATAAAGAGCAGCGAAGGACCTGAAGCAGGTTCAAAACCAAAGGCAAACACGGCGGGGAAAATGGCCAAACCTGCAAGAATTGAAACGAGGGTATCAGCGAGGGCAACCCGTCCTGCATTGGGCACGAGGCGAACTGATTCAGGCATATAGGAACCATAGGTTGTCATGGTCCCCATCCCTAAAGAAAGTTTAAAAAAAGCAAGTCCCAAGGCAGAAAGTATGACGGTGCCGCTTAGTTTGCTAAAATCAGGGGCAAACAAAAAAGTGACCCCCTCAAAAGCTCCCGGCAGGGTGAGGGCCCTGATATCGCAGAGCAACAGCAAGGCAAGCAAAATCGGCATGGTAAGCTTGGTCGCGGCTTCTATACCCTTGGACACGCCAGCTGCAACAATTAAAGATACAAAGACGACTACCCCAATCTGCCATATAAGGGGTTCCCAGATACCGCTTGCCAGGGCAGCAAAATCTTGAGCGCTCAAAGGCCCTGTACCGCGGAAGGCGGCTATGAAGGATTTTACAATATAACTAAAAACCCAGCCGGCCACATCAGAATAAAAGGCCATGATGAGAAAAGCCGCTATAACCCCCGCATACCCAATAAGAACCCAAAAGCCTTCACGGGGCACAACTGTTGCATAACTTGCAACCGCGTCTTTTCGCATTTTTCTTCCAATCGCATGTTCGGCCACCAAGATGGGCAGTCCCACCAATGCCACTGCTAAAAGATATGTCAGCACAAATGCTGCCCCGCCATTTACCCCTGCGAGGTATGGAAATTTCCAAATATTACCCAAACCAACCGCGGAAGCAACCGTTGCCGTAAAGGCTCCAAGCGAAGAGGCAAAACCATCACGCTGCTTAGTCATACAATTCCCTTTAATGTTAAAGAAATCACCCTTATGTATAAAAAAAAGGCTTAATATACTACCATACATAGCGGCAGCATATAAAGCCTATTAAATATCTTTACTATAAATTAAGGTCTTGCTCAAACACCCCTACTGATTGTTTCGCAGTTCGGAAAGGGGAATCGGCTGAGGAGAGCTTTCTTCCCCTTCTACCTTAGCAAGTTCCTCCAGAAGTTCCCGGCCCCGTTTAGAAAGCTTGGTGGGAATTTGTATCATGAGTTTAATATACAAATCTCCCCTTCGCCCTCCTGAAGGAATACCCTCTTCACGGATACGGAGCATCTTGCCGTTTTGAATACCTGCAGGAATTTTTACCTTTATCTTCCTGCCATCCAAGGTAGTAACGTACAGCTCAGATCCAAGCGCTGCCTGGGTAATGGATATGGGAACCGCACAGTAGAGATCCAATCCATCCCGTTCAAAGTACTCATGGGGCTTAATCCTGATAAACACATACAGGTCGCCATAGGGCCCCCCATTGGGACCTACATCTCCCTGATTCGGGATGACAACCCGCTTTCCGTCCTCGATACCTGGCGGAACGGTAACTACGATTTTCTGCTTCTTTTTCTGGGTACCGCTTCCACCGCAGTCTCTACAGGGATGTTCAATCATATACCCTTCACCGCCACAGGTGGGACAGGGACTGGCGATAGAGAAAAAGCCTTGGCTTCTGCGGATTTGGCCCGTACCGCCGCAGGTCGTACAGACCTTTCGGCCAGCCCCGCCTGCAGCGCCTGTACCGTGACAGGTGGAACAGGCTTCGTTCCGCGTATATTGAATGTCTACCTTGGTTCCGAAGACCGCATCCTTAAAGGGTATTTCGACATCATATCTCAGATTAGCGCCCTGGCGCAGTCCCGATGAGGACTGAGAGGAGCGCCTGCTACCACCCCCAAAAAAGGTATCGAAAATACCAGAAAAATCCCCAAAAATATCTTCGAAATCCCGGAAGGCCGAGGAGAAATCCTGCTGCCCCCCGCCCATGCCTTCCACTCCGGCGAACCCGAACTGATCATAGGCAGCCCGTTTCTGGTCGTCGGAGAGGACCTCATAGGCCTCGGTGGCCTCCTTGAATTTTTCCTCCGCCTCCTTATTACCCGGATTTTTGTCTGGGTGATATTGGATGGCGAGTTTTCTATAGGCCTTCTTTATATCATCCTTGGATGCGCCTTTCTGAAGACCCAAGACTTCGTAGTAATCACGTTTGGCCACGTCGGCATCCTTTTTCACAGGTTATTTTTTGTCATCATCGACTACTTCGTAGTCTACATCTTCGGCCGAACGGGTTCCGGAACCGCCTGAGGCATCGGTATCTCCTACAGCACCAGCACCAGGCTGAGGACCTGCATTCTTGTACATTTCCTCTGCCAGTTTATAGGAAGCCTGTTTCAGAGCCTCAGTTTTAGCTTTTATAGCCCCCACATCGCTTCCTTCCATAGCCTTCTTAAGGTCCGCAACGGCTTCTTCGATACGGGACTTATCAGCGGGGCTTACCTTGTCACCCAGGTCCTTAAGGCTTTTTTCAGTTGTATAGATGAGCGTATCCGCCTCGTTCCGTGCCTCAGCCCGTTCACGCTCACGCCGATCTTCTTCGGCATGGGCCTCTGCTTCCTTGACCATACGCTCGATATCGGCTTCGCTGAGGCCGCTTGAGCTTTCGATCCGAATCTTCTGTTCTTTCCCGGTGCCCAGATCCTTTGCTGATACATGGACAATACCGTTGGCATCTATATCAAAGGTAACCTCAATTTGAGGAACACCGCGGGGTGCGGGAGGAATACCTACCAGGTCAAAGCGGCCCAGCGTTCGGTTCTGGTTTGCCATTTCCCGCTCACCCTGAAGAACATGGATAGAAACTGCAGTCTGTCCATCGGCGGCGGTGGAGAAAATCTGGCTCTTCCTGGTGGGAATGGTGGTATTTCGTGGTATCAGCTTGGTCATGACGCCGCCAAGGGTTTCGATACCCAGTGACAGGGGGGTAACATCCAAAAGGAGTACATCCTTAACATCGCCGCCCAAGATACCGCCCTGGATCGCAGCACCAATGGCAACCGCTTCGTCAGGGTTAACACCCTTATTGGGTTCCTTGCCAAACAGGTCCCGTACAAGCTTCTGAACCGCAGGAATTCGGGTGGAACCGCCGACAAGGATAACTTCATCAATCTGGTCAGCCGTGAGTCCCGCATCGGCCAGAGCCTTCCGGCAGGGTTCCTTGGTCCGTTCAAAGAGGTCATCCACCATCTGCTCAAATTTGGCCCGGGTCAAGGTTTTTTGCAAGTGCTTCGGACCCGATGCATCGGCGGTGATAAAGGGAAGATTAATCTCCGTACTCTGTACTGCAGAAAGTTCAATCTTTGCTTTCTCGGAGGCTTCCCGAATCCGCTGCAGGGCCATGCGGTCCTTGCCAAGATCGATGCCCGTATCTTTTTTGAACTCATCGATAAGCCATTCCATTATCCGGCGGTCAAAATCGTCGCCTCCCAAGTGGGTATCGCCGTTGGTGGATTTGACTTCAAAGACCCCTTCGCCCAGTTCAAGAATAGAAATATCGAAGGTACCACCGCCAAGGTCGTACACAGCGATAACCTTTTCCTTTTTCTGGTCCTTGTTAAAACCGAAGGCAAGGGCTGCGGCGGTCGGTTCGTTGATGATACGCTTAACCTCAAGACCGGCGATTTTGCCCGCGTCTTTGGTTGCCTGCCGCTGGGCATCGTTAAAATAAGCGGGTACCGTGATGACCGCCTCGGTTACCGGTTCACCCAGGTAATCTTCTGCGGTCTTTTTCATTTTCTGCAGAATAAAGGCAGAAATTTCCTGCGGGGAATAGAGTTTACCCTGAATATCGACCCGCACATCATCGCCCTGTTCAACTACTTTGTAGGGCACTAATTTCATTTCGCTGGTTACTTCAGCATAGCGGCGGCCCATGAACCGTTTAATAGAATAGACGGTATTTTCGGGGTTGGTAATCATCTGGTTCTTAGCGGGCTGACCGACAACCCGTTCACCCTTACTGGTAAAACCAACAATAGACGGTGTCGTACGACCACCTTCGGAGTTCTGGATTACTACCGGTTCGCCTCCTTCCAGGACGGCGACACACGAGTTGGTAGTTCCAAGGTCAATTCCTATAATCTTACCCATACAATGCTCCTTGTTTACGTATCTAGTTACAATATACTAAATTCAGGACCCTATCGTCCTATTTGTCAGACCCTGTTCCGCCCGCATTGGGATTTCCGTCCGCGGATTGCCCCGCAGCCGCTGCCTGTCCGTCAGGCCCAGATTGTCCCGCAGATGAGGACTGTTCGGCGGGCATTAACACTTTTACTTTCGCAGTTCGTATGATCCGTTCTTTAAGCTTGTACCCCTTGATGAAATCCTCGCCGACCGTCGGCTCCTGCACCGAGTCGGACTGCTCCATCATGATAGCCTCATGTTTATTAGGATCAAAGGGTTCACCTGCCGATTCGAGACGCACAAGACCCCATTTTGTTTCCAGCTGGGACACAAGCCGCTTTTCGATCATGCTAATACCCTCGTGAAGGGCATCATAGTCTCGGGCTGCCTCAGAAGATTTAATAGCCCGTTCAAAATCGTCGATGACGGGAATTAAATCCAGCAGCAGCGACTGGTTTGCAAAATCGATGGCATCCTGTTTTTCCCGCTGAAGCCGTTTCCGGAAATTTTCAAATTCCGCGGCTTTGCGCAAATATTGATCCTTTAATTCGGACAATTCGGCTTCCAATGCAGTAATTTTTGCCTCCAGTTCTGCTTTTATTACGTCCGCATTATTTTGTTCCGCCCCCTTCTGTTGAGAGGCGTTTCCAGTATCAGAGGCCTCGTGAACCGCGGCCTGTGCCGCACCGCTTTCTACCGAATTCTCCGGTGAAACACCACTCTCTGTCTGGTTTTCCGCCCTAGAATTCTGGGTCTGGGCATGTTTTTTCCCATCATGATTATTATGTTCGGTGCTATGCTTTGACATTATTCTTTCCTGTTACGTGGGTTTTGCCTTTAAAATACTCATTTAAATACTCAAGGGTCAAGAAAATTCGGTTATTAGTCTCCTATCAGCATTGAAGGAACAGTCAGGGCGGTGTACAGTATGGGTATGAAAAACGCCATTAAATACGCTCTTTTACTGTCAGCCCTCATTGGGGTTGGAGTCGTTTTTACCAATACCTTACAGC
>JAIWNU010000089.1 GCA_020216655.1 Treponema sp.
GGCATAGCGGGTCAACATTGAGTCTTCCCGGACTGCATCTGCCTTCTATTCCGCTGCCATTCGGCAAACAGATCAGACTCAGCGGACAAATAGCAGAACAAACAAGGCAAATCAGCGATTTTGACACCCTTAAAATACCCGGAACCGGCAAGGTAACCATCCATATTGGAAACACCCCTTCATTAAAGATCCGCGCCGACCAGGCTCTTTTGGAAAACATAACCACTGAACAGGAGGGCAAAACCCTCATTCTTTCACAAAAAAATGCCATCGGTTTTACCTTCAATACTCCTATTGAATTTGAAATAACAACCCCATCACTGCGCTCAATTTCTATTGCTGGTTCAGCAGCGGTAACCATTACGGATACCCTAAAAGGCAAAGATTTTTCTATAGAAATTGCCGGTTCTGGAGATATCCGCGCTCCGGTAGAGGTGGATAACCTGCATATTACGGTATTGGGGGCAGGAAATCTGAATATTTCAGGCCGAGCAGAAAGGCTATCTCATAAAATTCTTGGTTCGGGGGACCTCAGGGGTGAAAATCTCAACGGTACCGAGGCATCCATTACCATTTTAGGTTCAGGAAACAGCGAGATAGGAGTTTATAAGAATCTCGATGTTACCATTGCAGGTTCAGGGGATGTGATATATTCGGGAACCCCCAGCATTCAAAGCAAAACGCCGGGATCAGGAAAACTCAGGTCCCGCTAGAAAAGCGGGACAAAAGCGAGACCGGTTCATCAAACCCTATTTAAAAAAGAGGTGAAACAAGGCCTGATCGGCAAGAACCAAAGTACCGAGTATACCCGTATAGAGGGCAAACCCCTTGAGGCTTTTGTTCTTGATAAGGTTGAGCATAAAGCGGACTGCGAAAATACCAACCACCGTAGCGGTTACTGTACCAGCGATTATCGCAGGCAGCCCAATGCCGCCGAAGATGGTTTCCGTATCATGAGCTTTAAGCGCGGGGAGCAGATCCTTGAGCTGCAGTACAAAGGCACCAAGAATGGCAGGGATCGCCATAAGGAAGCTGAACCGGGCGGCAAATTCCCTGTTTAGACCAACGCCCAGGGCACCCGCAATGGTAGAACCGGAACGGGACACGGCGGGGAAAATAGCCACACCCTGTAAAGTGCCAATAAGCAGCGCATCGGTATACTTCATTTCCGTCTCGCCGCGGCCAGCGGTTTTGCGGGATGAAAGGTATTCCGCCCCGACCAGGATTCCTGAAGTAACAAGGAAACCTATACCAAGAAAGGCACCGCTTGTAAAGGCATGTTCTATTGCATCTTTAAAGACAAGGGCAATTACAATGGTCGGCAGGGTACCCAGGATAATAAGCCCCGTAAGCCGCTGAAAGGGCCGCCTCATCAACGCCCACACATCTTTCCATAATACAATAAGAACTGCCACTAGGGTCCCCATATGGAGCAGGGTATCAAAAAGCAGCGCCGGTTCTGAAATCCCCATAATCTTTTGAGCTAGCACCAGGTGACCTGAACTGCTCACGGGGAGAAATTCGGTAAGGCCCTGCAAAAAACCCAAAAAAATTGCCTGTAAAATGCTCATGAAAAGCTTCTCCTTGTGTTATTCTCAGGCTACTGTAGCGAATAATGTCAAAAGATTAAAGACAACCGAATCAGGTGATGGGTTTCGCATTGACCGCCATCAAGGCAGCCAGTAGAATACAGCCATGGCAAAACTCACCGCCGTAAAAGTCCTCCAGAGCCAAGGCTTTGGCAGCCGCGCAGAATGCACCGCCATAATAAAAGAAAAGAGGTTACAGATTGATGAACGGCCGGTGACAAATCCTGATGAACTTTTAAATTGCGAGGCTATAAAGTCTATTAGAATAGATAACACAGACTGGCCCTATTACGAAAAACTCTACCTTGTGCTGAATAAGCCGGCGGGCTGGGAATGTTCCCAAAAGCCAAGCCACCATCCTTCGGTTTTTGAACTTTTTCCGCCCCAGTTTGTTCGCCGGGGTATACAAAGCGCAGGCCGGCTCGACTGGGATACCGAGGGACTTCTCATTTTTACCGACGACGGACAGTGCATCCACGGACTCACCAGTCCCAAAAAACTAGTATCGAAAACCTATAGGGCGGCTACGGCTCGGCCGGTCACCGATTCTTTTCTCGCTGCCCTCCGAGAGGGGGTTCTCCTGCGGGACGAAGCGAACGCGACAGCAGCATTAGAATGCAGAAAAATCTCAGATTACGATATTGAACTTGTAATTGATGAAGGGAAATACCACCAGGTGCGCCGCATGATTGCCGCCGCGGGAAACCACTGCGTTCGCTTAGAACGGACCGCCGTCGGCGGCCTGCGGCTCGAGGATTTACACATAGAGCGGGGCCAATGGTGCTACCTCTCTGTCGAACTCCTGGCCGCCGCCGGCTACCAGCCTCGCTGACATCACCGCCGGCTGCTGGCCTGCATGTGTCCAACAAAAAGGGGAACCGTATCCCAGCTCCCCTTTTGTCAAAATTTTACAGCCCCAGGAGGTACTGGTTCAGCAGGTTCTCCAGCCGTTCCTGTTTGCCGCTGGTAAAGCCCGCACTGCCGTATTCCTTTGCAAGAGCTGCCAGTTCTTCGAACTTCATCTGGCCCTTTTCGAACCGGGCCCCATCACCAGAATCAAAGGATGCATAGCGCTGCTTTACAAAGGCCGCATATTTACCATCCTGAATAATCCGATGGGCTACTTCAAGGCCGACCGCAAAGGCATCCATACCACCGATGTGGGCTTCGAACAGATCCGTTGGATCTACCGAGTTGCGGCGAATGTGGGCATCAAAATTGAGTCCTCCGGTGGTGAAGCCGCCAACCTTAAGGATGGTGAGCATGGCTAGACTGGTTTCATAATAGCTCATGGGGAACTGGTCCGTATCCCAGCCGTTCCGCGGATCTCCCCGGTTTGCATCGACTGAGCCGAAGAGGCCCAGAGCGGCGGCAGTTTCCAGTTCATGGTGGAAATCGTGGCCCGCCAGTTCCGCATGGTTCGCTTCGATATTCATGCGGAAGTCTTTTTCCAGGCCATACTGTTTCAGGAAGCCCGCCACGGTTTCCACATCAAAATCATACTGGTGCTTGGAGGGTTCCATCGGCTTGGGCTCAATATAGAAGACACCCTTAAAGCCGCGGCTGCGGGCATAGTCTCGGGCCATAACAAGGAAGCGGCCCATATGTTCCTTTTCCCGTTTCAGGTCCGTATTAAGGAGAGACATGTAACCTTCGCGGCCGCCCCAGAAGGTATAGCCCTGACCGTCTAGCTCAATGGTTGCATCGATGGCAGCCTTTACCTGGGCGGCCGCATGGCTCACCACCGCAAAGTCCGGATTGGTAGCCGCACCGTTCATAAAACGGGGATTGGAAAAGAGGTTTGCTGTTCCCCAGAGGAGCTTTACACCGGTAGCCTTCTGCCGTTCCTTGGCCTTTGCCACAATGCTCATCAGGTTTTTCTCACTTTCCGCCGGCGTTGCACCTTCGGGAGCAATATCCCGGTCGTGGAATGCATAGAACTCAGCCCCGAGCTTGGTAATAAACTCAAAAGCCGCATCCAGCTTGTGTTCTGCCAACTGCATGGGATCCTTAGCATCCTGTTTCCAGGGCTGCTTTTGGGTGCCTGCGCCGAACATATCAGTTCCGTCGCCGCAGAAGCTGTGCCAGTAAGCTACGGCAAAACGGAGGTGCTCCTTCATTGTCTTGCCGCCGATCTTCTTGTCCGGATCATAATACTTGAAGGCCAAGGGATTATCACTTTTTGGTCCTTCATACTTGATCTTACCGATACCGGGAAAATATTCCTTGTTCCCTACAAAATAGTCCGCCATTTTTGGCCTCCTCTTATCGATATAAGGGGCTCAGAGCCCCCAAATAGGTTGAATAGGTCGCATACGCCTGGTCGTAAACCTTAACGCTCAATGGATCAGGTTCGATAACCTGACCGCCTTCCAGCTGTACATGGGCATTACATAAATCCTTTATGGTTGATGAAAGTCCGGCGGCGGTTTCGAGGCACCACAGGGCCTGTATTGCAGCCCCCATGGCAGCGGCTTCATCCCCCACAGGGATACGGACCGGCAGGTTCATAATGTTTGCCACCATGGTCCGCCAGAGCGGACTCTTGGCACCGCCGCCGATAAGCCTGATCTCCTGGGCCTTGAAATTGAGGGCCTTAAAGGACTCTAGCCCTATCCGCATACCGAAAATAGCGGACTCCATAGCCGCCCGGGCTAGGTTTTCCCTGCTAAAATTGGCAGCGGTAATACCGTTCACACTGGCCCTACCGTTGGGGAGGTTCGGGGTGCGCTCACCGTTAAAGAAGGGTAGAATTACAATCCCATCTGCTCCGATCGGCGCAGTTGCGGCGGCACTATCAAAGGAACGAACATCCATACCAAAGAGGCTTCTCCATTCCTCAGTCGCCACAGTACAGTTCATGGTACAAAGCAAGGGCAGCCAGCCCCCTGTGGAAGAACAAAAGGCGGCCAGATTACCTTGGGGATCAACCACGGGTGTATCAGAATATCCATAGAGGGTGCCTGACGTACCAAGACTCATGGTGAGGAACCCATCTTGCACCGTTCCAGTCCCAATAGCACCCATCATGTTGTCCCCGCCGCCAGAAGCAACAAGGGCTCCCTGGGGAATACCGAATTCGTCAGATGCCTTTTTGCTGACCAAGCCTGCACTCTGGTTGCTTTCTATCAATCTGGGTAAATAGTGGATAAGATTCGGATCGATAAGATCACAGATTTTTTTTGACCAACGACGTTTACGGATATCAAAAAGGGCCGTTCCGGAGGCATCACCGTACTCAGCCACATATTCACCGGTTAGCAAATAATTAATATAATCATGGGGCAACAGTACATGACGGAGCCGGGCAAATTGTTCAGGCCGGTGTTTTTTAAGCCATAAGATTTTGGGAGCCGTATAACCGGGAAGCATTAAAAGGCCTGTCTCTGCTAGCAGGGCCGCTTCGCCTCCTGCCGCAGCGGTAAGCTCGGCACATTCTGCGGCAGTAGCCGTATCACACCATAGTTTAACCGAATAAAGGGGCTTACCTTCCTCATCAAGGGGAACAAAACCATGCTGCTGGCCCGAAACACCAAGAGCAACGATGGTGGCACGAAGGTCCCGGTCTATGGCGGTGAAACAGGCCTTGAGGGCGCTCTCATACCAATCCGCTTCCTGCTCCCTGCTTCCATCATTTCGAGCAGTCATCTGCAGCGGTGCCTGGGATCGGGCTACCACTGTTTTTTTCTCATAATCATACAAAATAACCTTGCAGCTCTGGGTTCCCAGATCAATCCCGCACACTGTTTTCATCCCATTTCCCTCCGCACTATCGTCTTGCTATAGACAACATAGGTTATTACAGGTCAAAGCTCCATATACGCTATTGATAAAAGATATCTATTATTGATATTTTATTCGTATGACCATTAAAGATGCGGTCTATGTATATCGGCTTGTCGGCGGAGACAGGCTATCCTGGCATGGCCGCTACCATACCCATGGACCAAACGACTATGAATTTCACATTTTTCTCGAAGGCCAGGGGGCCTTTCTCCTTAACAGAACCCGTTACCGGATAGAAGGGAACCGTCTTTTTTTAACCCGCCCCCGGGAATTCCATTCCATACTGCCCGAAGCCCTGGAAAAACCTATCAGTTACTATGCCTTTTTATTCGAGGTCGACCCTCTGCTCGCGGAGGATCAAAAAGCCTTAGAACTCATCAGGAGATCAGAACAAACTCAGCAAAAGGGTGTAGTAATCGAAGGAAGAACAAGATTTCTTTTAGAAGAACTTTATTTTCTCTCCCGAGCCAAGGAAGCGGCTAACAATAGAGCCGCTGAATATCTATTATTGAGCCTTATTTATCAGTGGTACAACAATGGGAACGAGCTAATGGATGAAGCTTCAGGTTCTGACATCAACCTGGAAACATCAGGACATTCGCACAAAAAGAATGACCACATAGAACGGGCCCTGCAGCGCATGGAAAAATCTATTCAGGAAAAAATGAACACCAAGGACCTCGCCGAAGAAATCGGCCTTTCAGAAGAACACTTCATTCGGCTTTTTCGGAAGCATCTTGGAATGTCTCCGTTTCAGTATTTTACCCGCCTTAAAGTAGAAGCAGCCAGCGCCTACCTAGTGGAATCTTTTATGCCGATTAAAACTATTTCCGACTACTTTGGTTTTGAAAATCCCTTCCATTTTTCCCGGGTGTTCAAAAAGTGTACCGGCCTGTCCCCGCACCAATACCGAAAAACCTATAGCCAGCGCGTTTAACTTGTTCGCAAGTTTTACGGCCTCTACTATCGCGTTGCGGTACCGCAGGACTTATTCACAGCCCGTATAGCTTTCTAGCAAATTTGGCTATCTTTGTTGTTGTGCTGCGGTACGCAAATCTTTTGTATTTTCCCCTATCTGCCGATATACTTAAAATCACTATGGAAACGATTCTCCTTATCGAAGATGATCGTATTCTCGCCTCCGCAGAGAAAAAGCTCCTGGAACGCAAGGGCTTCAGCGTGACCGTTGCAGAAACAGGAGAACAGGGCATTGAAATTCTGGAAGAAGGCTTTTCACCGGACATCATATTGATGGACTACAATCTGGGCGAAGGACTGGATGGGGTTAAAACTGCCGAATTTATTCAGATGCGCTGGGATATTCCCATAGTCTACCTTTCTTCGAGCACCGACCCGGAATACCTTAAAAAGATGGAACAGTCGGCCAGCTATGGCTTTGTCCTCAAAAGTTCCAGCGTAGAGGTACTCAGCCTTTCCATACGCATGGCTTTACGGTTGCATGAGTCTCAAAAAAAGGCGGCTGAAAAAGACAGGCTTTATCATCAATTATATTCGACCATGCATCAGGGGGTTCTCTATTACGACGAGAGCGGAAAAATAATCGATGCCAATCCTGCAGCGGTCTCAATCTTGGGTCTATCCAGAGACCAAATGAATAATCTTATCGAATTGGCCCCATCCTGGAAAGCTATCAAACTCGATGGGAGCCCACTCTCGGAACAGGAACGGCCCATACAGGCTACCCTCAGGACAGGAAAGGCGGTAACTAATTTCATAATGGGTATATACCGCGAAGATCTTCATCAATATCGCTGGATTTCCGTGGACACAATGCCACTCCAAGAAAGTTTTGCTCCTTACAAAGTTTACTCTACTCTGGACGACATCACAGACCGTATCGTTTTGGAAAAAGAAATGGACAACCTCTTTGTCCAAATGCACAATGGATTTGCCCTCCATGAAATCATTTTAAATGACCAGGGCAAACCAATCGATTACCGCTTTCTTAAAGTAAATCCCGCATTTGAAAAACTTACCGGACTTTCAGCACAGGATTTAATAGGGAAACGGGTACTCGAAGTTCTCCCTAATACTGAATCCTACTGGATAGAAACCTACGGCAAGGTAGCTCTTACCGGAGAAACTATCACTTTCCAAAACTATTCGGCAGAGCTAAAGCGTTATTATGAAGTAAGCGCTTACCGTCCTGCGCCAGGCCAGTTTGCAGTTATCGTTTCTGATGTTACGGACAGGAAACTCGCAGAGGTCGCACTGCAGGGTGCCTATGAGGAAAAAACAACTTTGCTCAAAGAACTGCAGCACCGGGTAAAAAACAGTTTTGCTATGATTGAATCGATGGTACAGCTCGCAGCTGACGCTTATGTTTCAGAGGATGCTGCCCAGGCCTTAAAGGAAATTCAATTTCGCATCAGCGCAGTCTCCCAGCTCTACAGCCAACTCCATCAAAGCAGTTCTTTTAACGTGGTAGATAGTTACGAATATTTTAGCCAACTTTTGGAATCTATGACAGAGTTTTCACCCTTGGTACTGACGACACACATTGATGCTATCAAAATACCGGTTAAAATAGCCACTTCTCTTGGAATTATGCTCACCGAACTGGTTACAAACACACTTAAATATGCCTACCCTAAAGACAGCCCCGGTGAATTGACCGTTACACTCACCCAAAATGACACAGATTTAGTGCTGCAAGTCCAAGATAAGGGCAAAGGCTTACCCGAAAACTTTATTATTAAAAACTCAAGCGGCCTTGGCCTTAATCTTGTAAATGCCCTCGCCCAGCAGATGAAGGGGTCTTTTTCTATTAATGGCAGCCACGGGACGACAAGCATTATTAGAATACCTAAAGAGGTTATTACTAACATTTAGGAACCTATGCCTTTTAATTTCGTAGTGTAGATTTTTTTAAGTAATTTGCTTTAATATATGGATTTAAACCCAGCGGTTGCATGTGTTTTCAGAGAAACCGTGAGCATCCGTAAGCAATCACAAAACAAATCATATAATTGACCGACTTTTAATATTAACTTCAAAACGTCATTTTTTTCTTGCAAAATTTTTAGATGGGGTTTACAATAATCGTGTGCACGCGTGTGCATTTAATGCTTTATTGAGGCATCAATTTCTAAAAAAGGTTTTACTATTTAGTATGAGGTATATTAAGAGAATTAAATTAAATGCACACGAGTGCATATCGATATGTTTTCAGGTTATAACTTAATTCTTTAATGGAAAAAGACTTCTAAAAACCATTTTTAGAAGGTTACAGATATATAGAGCAATTATAAAGGCCTAATGCGTTATTGAGATTGCTCTCAAGGAGGTCACCATGATTGAAGGAACAGTTGCCAATGAACAAAGCAAGCCTCTAGCTTACGGTATGGTCGGAGGCGGCCAAGGAGCTTTTATAGGCGATGTACACCGTAAAGCTATTGCATTGGACGGGCTAGCAGAGCTGCGGGCTGGATGTTTTTCACGTTCGTACGAAAACACTTTGATAACAGGAAAAGTACTTGGATTAGACCGAGAACGGCTTTATACCACATATGAAGATATGGCTATAAAAGAAGGAATCAGATCCGATAAAATTGACTTTGTTGTAATCGTTACCCCCAATGCTCAGCATTACAGCGCAGCAAAAGCTTTCCTAAACCAAGGGATACATGTTGTCTGTGATAAACCATTAACCTTCGAAGTCGCTGAAGCTCAAGAATTAGCAGCCCTTGCAAAAAGCAAGAGTCTTCTTTTTGCAGTCACCTACACCTATACAGGGTATCCTATAATAAAACATGCCCGTGAAATGATTAAAAGTGGGGACATTGGAGAAATACGCTTTATCAATGCCGAATATCCACAAGAATGGCTTGCAACACCTATAGAAAAGGATGGACAAAAACAAGCAGCTTGGCGAACTAATCCACAACTTGCAGGCAAATCCAATTGTGTCGGAGATATTGGTAGTCATATAGAAAACATAATTTCTTATATAACAGGTTTAAAAATAAAAGCTCTTTGTGCACGATTAGATTCATTTGTTTCGGGACGACAGCTCGATGATAACGCAAGTATACTCGTAGAATATGAAAATGGGTCCAAAGGTTTGTACTGGTCCAGTCAAATCGCAATTGGTTATGACAACGGACTGAGAATACGGATATTCGGAACCAAGGGATCAATCCAATGGAGCCAGGAAAATCCCAATTATCTTTTGGTAAGCCGTTTGGGCAAACCAACAGAAATAATTTCTCGTGGCCGGGACAATCTCTATCCACATGCTCAAGGCTACTCACGAATACCTTCAGGACATCCTGAAGGTTATTTTGAAGCTATGGCTAACATTTACAAAACCTATATTACTGCTCTTACCAAAAAGAAGGCAGGAAAACCCTTGAGTGAACCAGACCTCGATTTCCCGAGTGTAGAGATGGGAATCGATGGGGTTAAGTTCATCGGTAAATGTGTTGAAAGTTCTCAGAAGGGAGCCGTCTGGCTAACTTATTAAAACAAGTTGCAAGGAGAATGGATATGGCACGACCAATAACACTCTTTTCGGGTCAGTGGGCAGATTTGAGCTTTGATACATTCTGTAAAAAGGTTTCTTCATTTGGTTATGACGGAGTAGAAATTGCCTGCTGGGGAGATCACATGGATGTAAAACAGGCAGCAACAGATCCAGCCTATGTGGATGAACGTAAAGCTATTTTAAATAAATACAACCTTAAATGTTGGGCCCTTGGCGCACATCTAGCGGGGCAATGCGTTGGAGATCTCTGGGATCCCCGCTTAGATGGTTTTGCTCCCGCGGACTGCAAAGGAAATCCTGAAAAAATTCGCTCATGGGCTATTCAAGAAATGAAATATACCGCTCAGGCAGCCAAAAATATGGACTGTTCTATTGTGACTGGTTTTATGGGTAGTCCTGTATGGAAATATTGGTATTCTTTTCCGCAAACAACGGATGAAATGATTGATAATGCTTTTAAAGAAATAGTAAAACTTTGGACTCCCATTCTAGACGAATTTGATCGTTGCGGTGTCCGTTTTGCTTTGGAAGTTCATCCTACTGAAATAGCCTTTGACTATTACACAGCAGAACGGCTACTTAAGGAATTTAATAAGCGTAATACACTAGGATTTAATTTTGATCCTTCCCATCTGATTTGGCAAGGAGTTACACCTCATTTATTCCTGAGAGATTTCAGAGACCGTATTTACCATGTCCATATGAAAGATGCTGCGGTCAACAAGGATGGTAGAGCAGGAATATTAGGGTCACACCTTCCGTTTGGAGATAATCGACGGGGTTGGAATTTTAGATCCCTCGGCCACGGAGATGTGGACTTTGAAAACATTATTAGGGAATTAAATGCAGCAGGATATCAGGGCCCCTTGTCTGTTGAATGGGAAGATTCAGGCATGGATCGAGAATTTGGAGCAAAAGAAGCTTTATCTTTTGTAAAACGTGTTGATTTTGCACCATCTTCTATAGCATTTGATCAAGCAATGAAGAAGTAACATGGAACATTCGGCGACCCCAATTTTAGAATTACACAACATTACAAAGGAATTTTCCAGCATCCGTGTTCTTAATAGAGTTTCTTTTTCTATCAACACAGGTGAAATTATGGGGCTTATTGGAGAAAACGGTGCCGGCAAATCAACCCTCATCAAAATAATAAGCGGAATTTATCAACCAACAGAAGGTACCATTCACTTTCAGGGCCAACACGTAGTTATACCTGATTACATCACCGCCAAAAAATTGGGAATCGCCATAGTTCCCCAAGAATTTAATCTCATCAATACACTTTCTGTATATGAAAACATTTTCTTGGGGAACGAAATACGACTTTCTTCTGGAATCCTTGATAAAAAAACCATGAGAGATCTGGCTTCTAAACAGTTGGAAGAGCTTAATATGTCCCTCTCAGTTAGCAAACTTGTAAAAGATCTGAGTGTTGCAGAAAAACAAATGGTAGAAATTTCAAAAGCACTACTTCTTAATGCTCGGTTTCTTATAATGGATGAGCCGACCACAACTCTAACCGGAAGGGAAATTTCGACGCTTTTCCGTATTATGAGGCGACTCAAACAACAAGGTGTCACCATTATTTTCGTTTCTCATAAGCTACAGGAAATTCAGGAGATATGTGACCGAGTAACGGTTTTAAGAGATGGAGAACTCATCAGTGTTGATGATATTCATAATGTAAATGAACAAGACATGGCCCGAAAAATGATTGGGAGAGATTTTCAGCAAGTGTTTCCACCCAAAAGACCAGTGAATTTTATAGATCCAGTATTACAAGTTAAACATATATCAATACCCGGCCTACTTCATAATATTTCTTTTGAATTGTACCGAGGCGAAATTCTCGGCTTTGCTGGATTAGTTGGTTCTGGTCGGACAGAAACCGCTGAGGCCATTATGGGAATTCGGAAAATCCAGAGTGGAGAAATATATATAAATGGTAAGCCCATTGTTATTCGGAATCCTAAGGATGCGGTAAAAGCTGGTTTAGGCTATCTCAGTGAAGATCGACAAGGAAAAGGTATAGTGATGGATTTTAGTATTCCCCAGAATATCAGTCTTATTGCGTTACAAAAATTCATCAAATATGCACTGATTGACAAACAAGCAGAACGACGTACCGCAGAAACTTATATACAAAGATTTAAAATTAGCAGTGCATCTAAAACAGCTCCTCTTAAATTTTTAAGTGGTGGAAACCAACAAAAGGTTTATCTTGGCCGCTGGGTCGAAACCAGCCCTTCTATCCTCATTCTTGATGAACCGACCCGCGGTATCGATGTGAATGCAAAACGGGAAATTTATGAGTTCATTCATCATCTCGCGGAATCCAATATTTCTTGTATTGTCATTTCATCGGAAATGGAAGAGCTAATTGGACTCTGCAATCGGCTATATGTCATGAAAGAAGGGACTATTTCAGGTGAATTATCAGGAGAACACATTAACGAAGAAGAAATTATGTTTTTAGCAACAGGAATAAAGGAGAGGAGTGCATGAACAATTTAAAATCAACATTCCAGACCAACGACATGCTAACATATATCAGAACTTTTAAATGGAGTGACCATTCCACTGGTCTTGGTTTTCTACTGCTTTTTGTTCTTGCAGCGATAGTTGGATGGCCTAATTTCTTGCAAATACGCAATCTAGTTAATATTTTACGACAAATTTCATACACAGGCATTATCGGCCTAGGCATGACCCTTATTATTATTTCTGGAGGTATCGACTTATCAGTTGGTTCCATGGCTGCTTTTACCGGCGGCATCACCATATATTTTCTTAATCTTTTTCCCGGTGCATCTCAACTAGGAGTACTGCTTTCAGTGCTTTTTGCAATCCTTTTAGGATCTCTATCAGGTTTTTTTAACGGGGTTCTAGTAACAAAAGGTCGTATCGCACCATTTATTGCAACCCTTGGGACTATGTCCATTTTCAGATCCCTTATCCAATACATATCAGGTGCAGGTAATATTCTTTCTAAAAACACAGTCTATCCTGAGGTTGGAGCGGGCATTATCCTAGGTATACCGGTGCCAGTTTGGGTATTTTTTACAGTTGCTATATTACTACATATTTTACTTAACAATACTAGATTTGGCCGTTATGTTTGCGCTGTTGGGGCAAATGAACAGGTAGCCCGATATTCGGCAATTAATGTTTCTTTGATAAAGTTGCTGCCCTATGCCATTACTGGTGCCACAGTAGGCCTCACTGCTTTACTTTGGTCATCTCGGTTAAACTCTATCAACTCAAGTGACTGTGCTTATTACGAACTTGATGCAATTGCAGCAGCGGTCATTGGCGGTACAGCAATGACTGGAGGCAAGGGATCAATATTTGGGACTGTACTTGGCGCCATCATGTTGGGACTCATTAATAATATGCTTGTACTTGGTGGAGTCTCTTCGTATTTGCAACAGGCAGCTAAAGGTTTGGTAATCATTGCGGCAGTATTGCTGCAATATAAGAACAAGAACCAATAGGAGGTTGAAGATGAAAAAATTAGGAGTAGTTCTTCTCTGCGTACTGGTCCTGGTATCCTTCGCCTATGCGGGTGGCGGCAAAGATACAGGCTCTGGAAAACCGGTGAAAATTGCAGTTTCTATACCAAGCGCCGATCACGGCTGGACCGGTGGTATTGTATGGTGGGCAAACAAAACGGTTAAAGACATTCAGGCTGTGGCTCCTGGGAAATTTGAATTCCGTGTGGTAACCGCGGATGGTCCTTCTGCCCAGGTACGAAATGTTGAAGACCTGATGGTATGGGGTATGAACTTTTTAGTAATACTTCCTCATGAATCAGCTCCACTTACGCCGATTGTCAAAGAAGTTCAATCGAAAGGTGTTAAAGTAATTGTCGTAGACCGAGGCTTAACTGACACTTCATTTGGATATATTAACCTCGCAGGAGATAATACTGCCATGGGCAGACTCAGCGGCGAATGGCTAGCAAAACAAATGAAGGCCCAGGGTCTCAGCACTTATGTTGCTATGGGTGGACTTCCAGTAACAATTGATACAGAACGGATGACCGCTTTCTTCACAGAAATGAACAAAGAACCATCATTAATTAATTTGCTTGGCAAAGATAAATATGAATTTGCAGATTGGTCTAGCCAAAAAGGGCTTACGATTATGGAAACATTCCTGCAAAAATACCCGAAAATTGATGCAGTATTTTGCCAAGACGATGATGTGCTTTTGGGGGTATTACAAGCGATTAAAGAGTCTGGCCGAAAAGATATAAAGATTGCCCTTGGTGGTGCAGGTTCTAAAATTGTTTACAAAATGATAATGGATGGGGATCCCTTAGTGAAAGCCACTGTTACCTACCATCCATCTATGATTGGCTATGGTATCCGCTATGCGGTCGACGTGGCTAGCGGCACAAGAAGTTCAGACTTCCATACCGCTAAACAGCCTACGAAAGTAGTCATTCCCTCAGTTCTCGTAGACAAAACGAATGTAGCTAAATACTACGAACCTGAATCCATCTATTAGAAAAGAGTGTCTTAGGAACAGATTCCCCGCTGGAATAAACTTCTGGCGGGGTTTTCTTTTATT